>VXOP01000404.1 GCA_009839975.1 Candidatus Poribacteria bacterium | reverse complement strand
GTTTCTATCAACAGGGACCGGGAAGTGATAGTGAGACATTTTCAGGTTCAGAGGGGTTTTATGACTATCCAGAATCGGGAACAACTATAACTCACCAACTCTCTTTCTCAGGAAGTCAAGGTGCTTGGAAGGTCCGAGTAGAGATTACACCGGTTACGGGGAACCCATATAGCGTAACTTTTACCATCCCGACACGGTAACCCCGCAGATACTCTATCCGCACAAATATATTTCATAGGCAGGTATCCGTTTGGGTATCTGCCTGTTTCATTCACAACATCCGCAACGGGGCACTGAACCCCAATTTGAGTGAAAATGTAAAACTCTCTTTCATCATGGACTACATTGAAACTCCTAACAACCCTCGTGTCAATTGAAAATCGGTGTTTCCTTTACCATGTAACTTAGGTATATATCTACGAGATGCGGTTTCAGTTATCAGTTCCAATATATCATTGACATCTGTAGATTGCAGGTCTAAATCTGATCCATATTTTGTCTGGGTGTTAGCATCAGTGGATGCTTGTAATAACGGAATCATTTCATGGGATTGTAATGGTGAACCTATTATATGAGCAAACGCAAGTTCTATGCCGGTTGCGCCTAATCCTGTTAGTGTTTCTGTGGGTTGATCTGTTGGCGTTTCCATAATATGTAAGCCATTTTTTTCAAATCGTTGGCCATAAGCTAAAGAGGGTATTGAATTCAGTGAATTTGACAAGAAAGTTGCAGTGGTAGGTACAACCACCGTTCCCCCTTCTGAAACTATCATCATTGTCAATTGCATGAGCGCGTCAGAAACTGTTTTGGATGATTTTCCTGTAGAGGTAATCGCTATAGACAGATGCTCTAATCCTGCATCTACGGTCGGAATTGAATGTTTATCACTTAATTGGTCGATAAACCAAGTCTGGACTTTGTCAACAACTGTATCAATACCCCCATCCAGTTGAATACTTGCCCATCCAAAATTGTCAGGAGAAATCCCCAGTTTCTGTATTTCATGTTGCATGTGGTCGTTGTGTGTCTTCTCACATCCGTGTTCAAGCAATAAACCGAGTGCGACGGTGGGATGCGTTAGATGTCCGATCATCGTTCGCATATAAATCTCTTCTGATCGTCCACTGGATACGCCGCAACCTTCAGTATGGGGGAGTGCAATGAAACGTGAAATTCCCTGTCTTTGACCGATCTTCCTATCGTTGCATCGGTGTGCGATCATCTGTGCAATCTGTCCTGAACAGAGACTCGTTGGTAGAATTAATGCTAATTGTTCAGATCGGTAACCGTTTGATGTTTGAAATGCACGGAATGTAAAATCAGATGTTGGCAGTCCAGAATCTATCGTCTCTGCAAACTGAATGGGTTCACCAGACTTAACATCAGATGATTCAAATACCGGTGTTAGATCCGTATCTCCTGTCTGTTTCCAATCTCGCCATATAGATACTTGGGAGTGTCCTGCTTTCTCACCAGCGGAACGTTCACCAGAAGCGACTTTGACAGTAAGATCGAGCGTCTCTGCCCCCAGTTGTTCCATCGGTGTTCCAGTGAGATAAGCACCTGCATTTACATCCATATCTGCTTGCAGCATTTCAAATCGTTCAGTAGTCGTGACGATTTTGATAGTAGGCACAAAAGGAAAATTCGTGATTGACCCGTTACCGGTAACAAAGAAGATCATATTTGAACCAGATGCTACCTGTCCAGCGATACTCTCTAAGTCATTGCCGGGACTGTCCATGAAATAATAACCGGGTTTGTTCATCAATTCACTGTAGTTGATGACATAATCCAGACAGACATCAGGGTGTCGCTTCATTGCAGCACCGATTGATTTTATTGCGATGTTATAGAGACCTCTATAGTTATTTCCGCCTGATGGATTTCCCTCTGCTGAATGTCCATGCCAGTGCACACGTTCCTTAAATGTCTCGATAGTGTTGAGAAATTCCTTTGCCGTTTGAATGTCCCTAACGTTCTGTAGTAGATATTCTTCTGCACCTATAAGTTCATCAGTTTCTGCGAGATTGGCACAGCCCCCGTATCCTATTACATCCTTTGCAACATAAGCTGCCAGTGGATTCCCTGAAACGCCAGAAAAAGCATCAGAACCACCACACTGCAATGCGATTTTAAGGTGTTTGAGAGATTGTTCGGTGCGTTGTGTTCTATCAACTACATCTAACCAATTCTTTATCTTGTGTTCGCCTCTGTCTATGTTAGCATCAAAACTTCCGATGATTCTAAAGAATTCGTGATGAACATTTTCAATTTCATATCCCTCGTGAAGCATATACGCTCTGAGTATGTCATTGTTAACGGATTCTGTTCCATAGTCAACCAGAAGTATTGCACCGATGTTTGGGTGGATTGTGAAACCTGAGAGTGTCTTGAGTAGCAGATCTAAGTTATTGGGTGTACTGTTTTCTCCACCCTCAGTATGTGCTACGTAAACTATACCGTCGATATTTGTATAGTTGTTTGCCAGATTTCTACATCTATCCGTGAGGATTCTTGAGAATGCGGAGGTGCGGGAGGTCGTTCCCATAACGACGATGTAGTTTCGTGTACCAACACCCCGTTTTCCGGATCTTTTATAGCCTAAGAAATGTCGTTCATCTTCATATTGCTCTGTTCGTTTCCCTGCCTTAAACTGCTCCTCGTCCAATACATAAGTTCTCATTTTGTCTTTAAAGTTTGGACTTGAAGGAAGTTCAAAATCGAGGTTACGTATAGAGAGCGAATCGATCATCTTCTGATTGCACACATAGTTACCGGGAACAATTGTACGTGAAGCGTAACCAAATGGTAATCCCCATGACAACAACGGTTCATCTTCATCTATGTGTTGTATAGCAAATCGATGTCCTTCTAAGACAGTATGAGAAAGAGTCAACTCATCAGTATCATTTTGTATCCGTGTGCCTGCCTCAAGTCGTTGCGTAGCAATAGCCACGTTATCATGAGGTGTAGGCAACCTTGCAACGTCTGTAAAACAGTGATGAGAGGGGGTGAGTGACATATTATCCATTATATTGCACCTCTAACGTTGAAAAATGCTGACTTCAATTGCATCTTTCTTTACCCAAGGTAAATCAATATCAAACCAGTGGGTTTCACTCTGATATGTTGTTCTCACATGTTCAAGATAATTAACCATAGAGTCTGCACCGATACCTACATTATCTGCAAGAAGTGTTGCGGGATTCGTTAGCTGCGGTTCCATAGCCTTAAAACATGGATAGTAATTATCAAAGTTGTTGTCAAGAAAAAGAAAGTCCACAGGTTCTTTTATACTTTTTAGTATCTTCTGTGCATCTCCGATGCGAGAATCAATGATGTCTGATACACCTACCCGTTCAAAACTGGCTCTTGCTTTCTTAGCGCGTTGTGCATCAATTTCAACAGTAATTAACCTTCCAGTCCCGATTTCCTTAAGAACTCTTAGTATCCACAGACCGGAATATCCAATTGCTGTTCCACATTCAACGATCAGGGATGGTTTCGCTTCTTCTACACATTTTGCTACAAACTTTGCCTTTTCAGGACCTAACATCGGTATTCTGTCTTCTCTGCACTGCTCTTCCACTTCACTTATTACCTTTTCAAACATATAATCCTCCTTGTCAGATTATGTTGTTAGATGCTAGTTATTTTACCATTTCTTATTGATAATACCTCTATATTATAGCACAATCACCAAGTTTGAATATTAAAATTGTGTTTTTTTGTACATCCTGTATTTTTCATAGTGTCTCACTGCCCAACATTCATCTTTATATTGCTGTAGCACATTCATCCTTGATTGTGCTACAGACCCATAATACCATTTCCTAAGCGCGGAACTTTTATTCGTGTGATGATGGGTCTCGTAAAACCCCTTCCGTGTCTTCCGTGTTCTCCGCGTAATCCGCGATTCAGACACAAACGGTGACGGTTACTTTACACACCCTATTTCTTCCCAATATTTGACATATATAGCACTGTTATGATAAAATTAGTATCAAAATGTTCTCTTAAATCAGTATAGGTCAAAAAAATGCAACCGATTTATCTTACGGGTGTATATTAGTATAAGCAACTCCGGAGACTTCCAATGGTTGAGTTAGACGATGAATTAATGCTACGATTTCAAAAAGGGGATGAAGAAGCATTCAATCTATTGGTACGCCGTCATCATAAACCGCTGATTAATTTTATTGCCCGGTTTACCGGAGATAGAGACAATGCAGAGGATTTGGCACAAGAGACCTTCATACGCATATACAAAGCTGCAGATCGCTACAAACAGGGACGCGCAAAGTTCAAAACATGGATGTATATTATTGCGAAGAACCTGTGTAAGAATGAAATACGTAACCGTAGGCGCAGAGACCGATATAGAGTCGACAACACCGCAATAAGCCAACATTCCACTGACGGAGATAGTGAAGAAATTGATATTGTCGCAAGCGCACCTGCCAGTTCAGCTTACCAACCGGAAGTAGCACTGCAACGAAAGGAACTCAACAAGACCATTCAGGCTGCGATAGGAGAATTACCTGAACAGTATCGATATCCACTCATTCTACGTGATATTCAAGGACTGAGTTATGATGAAATCAGTGATATTCTTGAATTGCGGAGTGGAACAACCAAATCACGCATTAATCGGGCACGTATAATGCTAAAGGACAAACTAAAACCGTATATGGAGATGATATGAATTGCTTAGAGGCTGTAGAGAACTTTTCTGCACATTATGAAGATTCACTTGATTATCGCTCACTGAAACACTTTGAGGAGCACATGGCAACGTGTTTGGAGTGCCAGCGAGAGTACGATCAATTCTGCCTATCAATTAAAGTATCCCAGGAATTGCCTCAGATTGAACCATCACCCGCCTTTTTGACTACATTAGAACACAAACTCGAAGGTAATGAACGTGAATCTCTAACAATATGGGACAGAATAAGCAGACTTTTCAATATACCGCTTATAAATATGCCGCATTCTAATATTGCAAGGAGAGTTTTTACCGGGGCAGCACTTCTACTCTTGGTTGCTGCGACAACTACCATTGTGTTCCGGGATAATTTATTTCACCAAGAGACGCAACCTGATGCCACTGTTCCTGTGATCCCATCTGAGAAAGCCGAATCCCCATTGATAAGGGGGATAGGGGGGTTGTCACAGGATATTGACATAAATGAACTCTTTCGATTAGGAATGGGTTCTGAGTTTTCATCAATAGGTGTATCACCATTAATGCAACAGAACTATACCTTAAAGCAAGTTAGTTACTCCTCTATCTCAACGGGTGGAGGACTATAATCTCAAATATAGTAAAGTGAATAATTAATGAGACATTTCACCCCATACAACGATGACGAAAATACCCAGCGTAGGGGCGAGGGGACCTCGCCCGTTGTGAAGCCAGTCAATATTTTAACTGGCGTTAATTCTAAAGTTCACTATAACCTTATGAAATCGCGAAGAGATTCTTTTGTAGAGGCAAAGGCAATGTATACGCAAAAACTTGATAGCAGACAGCATTTACTTGGTCGGTTTACATTCAATCTGAAGGTATTCTACTCAAGCATTATCATCTGTCTTCTGTTTCTTAACACACTCAGTTATGCCGGAGAGACTATACTTCAATTGTTTGAAAAGGATTTCAAAAAAGTTGTTAATTCCTCTCGTCCCGCTGTTGTTAAAGTATTGGCTACGTACAATTCATCCAGTGAGTTTGCGAACACTATAGGAAAGGTCACGCTATTTCAGCAAGACATTAGTTCTGGGATTCTACTTGACAATAAGGGACATATAGCAACGACTACTTTTTCTATGGCACCAAGTAAAATTGAGATAGTTCAGAATGGTAAGAAACTTCCTGCAGTGTTTATTGGTAAGGACGATTATACTGACCTTGTGGTATTGAAGGCTAATCATAAATTTCCTGCAGCCATCAGACATGGTGATTCTACCAAGATTGATACGGGGTCTCTTGTTCTGACTATCGGAAGTTCACAAGGGAATCACCCGATAGTGTCATTTGGCATTGTAAGTGGTTGTGAGATTCTACATGCACACCCTTGTGCTGAGTTACTAAAAATCAATGCACCGGTCTCACCTGGGAATAGTGGTGGTGCAGTTGTGAACACATCAGGGGAAGTTGTTGGGATGATACTTGCTGTTCTGATGCAACCAAATCAATTAAGTGCTTTTACAATGCAGTTTCCACAACAGATGATGAATAAACAGATAATTACTTTCGCTGTTCCCATGGATACAGTGAAGTCTGTTGCTGCAAAGATAATAAAGCATGGTAAAGTGCCTCGTGGATTTTTAGGTGTGGACCTGATGAACAAAGATGAAGGTGTACTCGTAACACGCGTATTTGAGGATAGTCCTGCACATAAGAGCGGTCTGTTGCCTGGAGATCTGATTCGGAATTTCAACAAGCAACCCATAAAGACTTATGTAGAATTACAAAGACGTGTCTTAAACTCTTCTCCAAATTCTAAAGTCATCATTAGAGTCATGAGAGAAGGTAGTGGGAAAAACTATACTATCAAGCTGGGTGAAAGGTAAGCAACACCCCAGGCCGGTAGGTGCGATATCCTTATCGCACCGGATCCTACGCGGAACATCCCGATAGACCGTATTGGACAAATTGGCAGAATACGCGTTTGGTATTCTGCATTGATTAGGAAATCGCACCTACCGGGGTATAAGTGTGTGATTATTTTTAAATTTCAATATAATCTTTTAAACTCCTCCACATAAGCCTTCCCGATGTCCTTGTTGTTCTTGATAATGAGCAGGTTTTCACTGTTATTGGTCTCAGCATTCTTTGAGAAGTTATAGGATCCTGTAACGACGGTTTTTTCGTCAATGATTATCACTTTATGATGCATTGTGCCTGGGGATTCATCTATTTTTACCGGCATTCCGATCTCTTCCATTTTGGCGTATTCAGAGTGTCGCGTAACCTGTTTTTCATCAAACACGCCTCTGACAGTAATGCCTGATTTAAACTTATCCATCATTGCTTTACCTAATTTATCATGAGTATATGAAAAAGCCATGAAGTCAATGGACTTCTTCGCGTCATTTATCTCATCTATTAGGGGTAGGATTGTTTCACTTTTTGGGGAAAACAACGT
>VXOP01000395.1 GCA_009839975.1 Candidatus Poribacteria bacterium | reverse complement strand
GTTCGTACCGTTTTGGGTGTCCATCTTTTTTTGATGTAAAATGAAATTAGTAAGACAGGTGTCTTGTCTGGTTCAAGGTGCAACTATTTATCGGAGAATTGATGCCATTAAATGTAAGATTAAACAGTAAGCAATCGGTTGTTAAAAAGGTAAATATTTTAACGCAAAGTATTCTGCTTACGTTACGGAATGTGTACGATACTATCAGCTAACAAATAGGTGCGATATCCATACATTGCCGTTTATGGAACGATATGGATATCGCACCTACATGCATGGGTTAATATTAATATCTAATTATTTTCAAGTAGTCGCAGGAGCTTCAATGTTATCTCCAGCTTCAAAGGTTTCAATAATTCCTGCACCGACACTATCACCCCAAACATTAACTGTGGTGCGGAATCTGTCAAGAAGCCAGTCAATTGAAAGAATCAATGCGACACCTTCAATCGGAAGTCCAACAGCATTTAGGACAATAACCATCGTTACGAGTCCTGCTTCGGGGATACCTGCAGCACCGATTGCTGCGAGTGTTGCTGTGAGGACAATTATCACCTGTTGTGCGGGTCCCATCGTTATACCGTATACTTGGGCGATGAACATCACGGCGATCGCTTCATATAGCGCGGTACCATCCATGTTTATTGTCGCGCCTAAGGGTAGCACAAAACTCGCTGTACGATTTGAGATGCCGTTCTGTTCTTCTACACCTTCCATCGTTAATGGCAAGGTTGCGCTTGAGCTTGCAGTTGAGAATGCATTTAATAACGCGGTTCCCACACCCTTTGCGTAGTTAAGCGGATTTCGTCGTCCTAAGAAGAATAGTAATAACGGTAGGATTACGAAAGCATGGAATCCGAGACCTAATATCACAGTCAAACTATATTTGCCAACTGCGACCAATTCTGGCCAGAAACCAACGAATCCTTTCGCTTCTCCAATCCTTCCAGCAATCAGACCGAAGATACCGAAGGGAGCTAAGTACATAACCCAGTTAACAATCTGCATCACTGCCCCATTAAACGCATTAAATATGTCTATACCCGGTTTCCCCTCTTGACCAATTACTGACAACGCGGCACCGATGAGGATAGAAAAGAAGATAAGCGGAAGGATATCCATATTCGCCATCGCTTTAAACACGTTGTTTGGGATCATGCCCTGTTTTCCTGTCTCTTCGTTACCCAATAAGACTTGTACAAGTGTTTGCAGCATGGTGCTGTCTTCTTTACTTTTAACCGCTGTAACCTTAGGTAGTGAGACTGTCACACCGCTTCCTGCCGTTTGTGGTGTGAGGGTGGCGAAATCGGTACCTGATACCATCAACCGTTCTCCGCTTTCAGTTATGATATATTGAACATCTTCATCCAGAGAGTGCCACTCCTCTACAGTAACTGTATTGCTCGTCATAGATACAATTTCACCACCGATATTCTGATCAATAAGCGTCAGCATATACTTATTTGAATAGATTCCATCGATTTCTGCATCTGACAGTGTTACAGTGAGATCCGCTTCACCACCGAGTGTATATCCTGCATCTGTAAGTTCTTCACCTGATGATAAGCCTTTACCGGGTGCGATTATGTTAACCAGAACCATACCGATTATGACCGAAATAGCGGTAGTTACCATATAGTAGAGCACAGTTCTACCGCCGATTGAACCGAGGTTGCGTATATCGCCTAAGTTTGTAATTCCGACTACCATTGAAAAGATAACAAGTGGAACAACTATCATTCGGAGCAGTGCTAAGAATATATCACCCAGAATGTGTGTATGTTTAGCAAAATCGGGGAATACACCACCGATGAATGCACCTAAGATGATAGCGATTATTATACCGTAGAGTAAACCGAGTTCACTCTTACTGGTGCTATTTCCATTTTGATTCATAGATTCTTCCTTTTGTAGGTGGAGTTTTACCTCCGTTTTTATTCATTCACATCCACGCGAATAGATAATTCATCAAGTTGTTCTTCTGTAACAGTTGATGGTGCGTTTGTGAGGAGACATTGACCTTGTTGTGACTTTGGAAACGCGATGACTTCTCGAATGTTTTCCTCATTCCGCATTAACATGACGATTCGGTCTAAACCGGGAGCTATCCCCGCATGAGGCGGCGTGCCATAAGCCAATGCATCAATAAAATAACCGAATCTGTTTTTGACTTCTTCTGCTGAGATATTCAATATATCAAAGATCTTCTGTTGGACATCCCACTGGTGAATCCTAACACTTCCGCTACAGATTTCAGAGCCATTACACACAAGATCGTAATGCTGACTTTGAACTTTTCCAGGATCTGTGTCTAATAGGTGAAGTGTCTCTTCAGTTGCACCCGTAAACAGATGATGAAATGGTTCAAATCTATTTTCTTCATCGTTCCATTCAAACAGTGGATAATCTACGATCCATAGGAAATTGTATTGTGTTTCGTCAATCAGGTTTAGTCTTCGACCGAGATGTAGACGAAGATTACCGAGTGCGTCTGCGACAACTTTCGGTCTGTCAGCGACAAAGAACATGATGTCCCCAGGTTTTGCACCCGTTCTTTCCTGTGCAGTTTCAAGGTATTCTGTCTTAAAGAACTTGACGATACCGGAGGAGAATCCCTCAGGTGTAACCTTAACCCATGCTAATCCTTTTGCGCGATATGTCGCAACATAATCGGTAAGGTCTTCAATGTCTTTTCTTGAGAAATCTGCACCCCCAGGAACAGCGATACCTTTTACCTGTCCACCAGCACTGAGTGCATTTTTAAAGACCTGAAAATCACAGTCAGCCATGACATCAGACAGGTCCGTTAACTCCATACTGAAACGCGTATCCGGTTTATCATTTCCGAACCGTGCCATCGATTCATGGTAAGGTAGTCGTAGAAAGGGTGTTTGCACTGGGATTCCACCTGCTTCCTCAAATATCCTTTTCATCAATCCTTCTGTGACATCAAACACATCATCAGCACTGGCAAAGGACATCTCAAGATCGATCTGTGTGAACTCCAACTGTCTGTCAGCGCGTGTATCTTCATCACGGAAACAGCGTGCAATTTGGAAGTAACGGTCAACACCGCTCATCATCAGAATCTGTTTAAATTGCTGTGGTGATTGCGGTAGTGCATAGAATTTGGCAGGATTTAGACGGCTCGGAACAAGGACATCTCTTGCGCCTTCGGGTGTACTGTTCATCAATATTGGGGTCTCAATTTCCAAGAATCCGTTTTCATTCATATAGTTGCGTGTCGCGAGTGTTGCTTTATGACGCATTTCAAGTGTCTTCTGCATCTCTGGACGACGCAGATCAATGAACCGATACCGCATCCGTATATCTTCCGATACATCAATATCGTCTTCCACAGGGAACGGTGGTGTCTTGGCAGTATTGAGAATATGCAGCGAATCGACCGCAACTTCAATCTCTCCAGTAGCGAGTTCTGGATTCACAGTGCCTTGATAGATGTTAAGTGCGTTGTCTTCACGGATGATGTCGTAAGTTCTGTTGTTGACAATATCTGTGAGTAGCCAATGTTTACCATCCTCTTGCATATCAATGCTTATCTCATCAGAGAGCGTATACTTCGTGTCTAAGTCCGAGAAAAGAGACCGAAATTCAGTTGATAACGTGGCATTTTCGGTAAGTTCATCCTGAAACGTTGAATCGGTGTTTATGAGAATATCACCGGGTGCACGTTCACGGACAGTGCCACTGACGTTTAGTACATATTCACTTCGGACACTTTCAGCAAGTGCATGTGCCTTTGCATCAATTTGCGGATCAAAAACGACTTGTGTAATGCCGGTTCTATCCCGTAAATCAACGAAAATGACACCGCCATGGTCGCGTCTGCGTCTGACCCACCCGTTGAGTTGAGCGGTTGAACCTGCATCACGCAATCGCAGGTCACCACAATAATGTGTGCGTTTTAGAGAAGGTTCTTGGGACATAATGGATATCTGTTATCCTCCTAATGCTTGATTGTATTAATTTCATTCTGAATAATGTTTCGATTGCTCAATAGTTTAGTTACATCTGATTGTGTAAGTCCAAGAATGGGTGAAAGTTCAATAATTCTATCTATGATTTTCACTGCTTCTTGATAGTGCTCAAGCTGCTTTTTCTGATCGTTCAGTTCACTATAGGCTTTGCCGAGTAGATAGTGTGAACGATACGAATTTCTATCCGTTTGAATACCTTTTGTTGCATAATCCTTAGCTTCCTCAACATTGTTTAATTGGAGGTGTACACCAGCCATTGCAGCATAGATCGTTACTGGTAAGCTGGGTTCAATCTGTTCATATCTCTGATAAGTACGCAGTGCATCTCTATATCGTTTTTCTTGTTCATAGAGTGGTCCTAAGAGCATATATATGTCAAAGCGTTTTGGATCAAGCTTAAGTGATTTTTCAAATTCAACAATCGCTTTATCAAATTTTTCTTGCAATTGATATGTGATTCCTAAATTAATGTAAGCCTGAACGTTATCTGGGTTCTGCCGTAGCATCTCTAAAGCCTCTTGTTCCGTTCTTTTAAGGTCATCTAGTTCATCTTCTCGAATTATACCGCTTACAACCCCATAGTTGTATTGAATAGTTTTGTCATCTTGATTCTCCTGTACCGCTTCGAGCATCCAAGATGCGGCACTCTGCATCAACGAATTGAATTCATTTATATTTCCCTCCATCAGTGCAGATTGTGCATTGGCATATTCGATCTGTCCAACGATCAACTTTTGAGTCGCATCAAAGTATGTTTTGAGCGTTTGTTTTACCTTAAACTTTTCTGTGTAAGTCGCACCATAATTTCTTAGTAAAGGAGACACGTTTTGTCTAAGGGCATGCAGTCCGACAATATTCTGTGCAGTTGAACTTGTCAGGTCTGTTGCTTTGAAAAATTCTAATCTGGGTCGGTCATCAGTGTGTATCGGTCCTTGTCCCGCATACTCTGACACTTTTTCTGGTCCCATCATAAAAGAATCAAGCAAGGATAAACCATCAAGATCATCTGCAGCGAGTCCTTCTTGGATACTCGATATCTTAGATCGTTTTATAAAATCTCTGTAATTAATACTCAAACGTTCAAGGGTACCGATCAGAATGACAAAATCGGGTGTGTATTTATACCATAACGTTGTTTCTGGGAACACCTGTCTAAATGTACGGACTATCATCTTAAAATGTGCTTCGGGTAAACGGTGCAGCGGAACCCATTGACACATCACACCGTCATCGGTGAGTATTCTTCTGCACAGACGATAGAAATCGGCTGTATAGATATTGGAACTCCCGGCACTGACAAGCGGATGGATTATCCCTGTTGAAATCATATCATATTTCTTCTCTGTCATTAAGATGTGATTTCGGCCATCATTTATTGCATAATTGAACAGACGGTTTTCAAATATGTTTGCATTGACATCTGCAAAATGTTCTCTTGCAGCTGAAATGACTCCCTTAGACAGTTCGATTGCATCCACCTGCACACCGTGTTGTGTTATGGAATATGATGTTAACCCCATTCCAAAGCCAACAACGAGTGCACGTCTCGGATTCGGATGTAATAATAACGGTAGATGTGCAATGACGCGATGTGATGGTGAATCCCAACGGGAAGCATCCGCTGCCTGATTAGCATCTACATAAAGACGATAGACATTCTCTTCATCCTTTAGTGTTGTTACCGTTGCGTCTATCTCCTCTTTATAGTCAACAACGGTATCCCCAGGTCGTTGTGTCTTGAAAATCGTACTCTTCAAAAAGAGGGGTTGGTTTAGTGTTAGCAACAGAATTATGGCAAAGCCGATATTGAGAATCGGCACACCGATACCGATCCCTTGTGTAACCTGTTTCACCGTAGTTGTCTTTTGATCCTTGGCAGCTTGCCATCCAGTCATCACAAGCAGAAAACCGATTGTGGTGTTCAACATGACTGCTAAGATTATACTTGGACGGATATTCAACAGCGGAATCAGTATGAATCCTGCACAGAATGCACCTAATATGCTACCCACTGTATTCACCGCATAGACATTACCGATACTTCTACCGAGTTGACGTGTGTTACCGGTATAGATTTTTGTAACGAGTGGAAAGCTTGCACCCATGAGGAATGTTGGTAGACTCATCACAAGGAAACAGGAAAAGAATGTCCAGAATCTGCTACCCCCAAATGTTGACTGTAAGGCATAGGTTATGCCGTACAGACTCTCAAAAGCAGGCATCAGAACAAGTGCGAACAGACCGATACCCAATTGCACAATACCGAAAGCGATCAGCGGTTGTCGTATGCGATCAACCCAACGTGAGAACACCATACTTCCTAAAGCGATACCGAACAGAAATGCTGCAAGCATCGTTGCAAATGCGTAGGTTGTGCTACCCAGAAAAAATACGAGGATACGTGTCCACAACACTTCATACGCTAAGGCACAGAAACCTGATATACCGATCGCCAATAATACTAAAGTTTTTTCCCGAATATACCACGCACCAATTCTTATCCGACGGGGATGTGCAGTTGGCTCGTCAGAGTCGGCTGTTTCGTTCACAATTGTGGTTTCTTCATCTTCCTCAATGTTGTGTGCCTGATGTGACAATAACCATGCGACTAACGCAACCCCCAAATTTATGATTATTGCCACGCGCAACGACCAAGTAATACCGAATGCTTCAATGAGAATAAATCCAGCAGCGACAGTTCCGATGACAGCACCGAATGTGTTCAGTGCATATAGAATTCCGATGTTCGTACCCAGCTGCTCCAACCGTTTGACAAAAAACCTTGTCAGAACGGGTAAAGTGCCACCCATCAGTGTTGAAGGGACTAACAGGATGCCAAAGGTTAAGACAAATCTTATCAGTGAAAGTGTATAAAACTCAGTCGTGATATTGCGGTAGATAAGCACATAGATAGCCGTAAGTACGCTTAGCAAGAGTGGCCAAATAATACAGAAACCTCCGATACCGACTTCCAGGATTGCATAGAGTTTCAGTGGAGACATATTACTCTCATCTATTTTCCTACCGAAGTAGTAGCTGCCGAGTGCAAGTCCTGCCATGAAAGCAGTCAGCACGGTACTTGTCGCAAAGACAGTGCTACCGAAGACAAGTGTCAGTTGTCGCATCCATATCACTTCATAGATGAGTGCACTTGCACCTGATAGTATAAAGA
>VXOP01000155.1 GCA_009839975.1 Candidatus Poribacteria bacterium | reverse complement strand
AGAGCGCCGGTCTCCAAAACCGGATGTTGGGGGTTCGAATCCCTCCTGGCCTGCCTTGAAATATGATAACAAAAATAAAAACTTATATTCAGAATATTCTATTAGAATGGCAAAAAGTTTCAAAACCGGACTGGGAACAGGTGCGCGGTAGCACAATCGTCGTACTCATCGCAAGCGCAATGTTAGGTGTCTTCATCTGGTTAGTTGATGGAAATACCGGAAGTCCAGAATGGGTTTCGCCCACGGAATTGTTTCTGGTTTTAATTCCAATCGGCGTCTTTTTTCTCGGTAAAGGATTAGAGAATAGACGATTACTTGCAACTGGAATTGCTCTTCTCCCCCTTGTTGTTGTCCTTGTCAACAACTATCTACTCAATCAAGATGGACTTAAAGGGTTTGGGATGTCATTTCTGAGAAACATCTTCCTACGATAGCGTTAAACTGTTAATTAATTCCATTGGGAGTCCAGAGTAATAGCGTGCCAAATTTCGCGTTTACACTTAACGTAATCTTAAACGGTTTGTTTTGGTTAAATTGTTTATTTCAACATATAATTGCATATGGATATAAACATATCGTCCCTACGGGACTGAAGAGTGAACAAGCATTGATTTGAATGTAATGGGAAATGGTCATGACAGGTTATTGGTATATTGTTCAGGTGTATACTGGACATGAAAAGAAAATACAGTCTAATCTTGAGAGACGGCTTGCGTCTAAATCAGATAGTGATAGAGAAATCCGTGATGAAATATTAGGCGTTAACGTGCCTATGTCTACCACCGTAAAAAATGAAGATGGAAAACGGAAGGTCAGAACCGCGCCTACATACCCAGGATATGTTCTTATTAACGTTCAGCATCAGGTCGGTCCCCATGCAGATAGTGAGATAGGAAGGAAAAGTTGGGCATTCGTCCAAGAAACCCCAGGTGTCATGAATTTCTTGGGAAACGCGAATCCTATCCCTTTAAGCGAAGAAGATGTGGAACGCATGTTGGCTACCGCAACTGTTGAAGAAGAAGCACCTGTACCAGAAATTACTTTTTCTATCGGCGACAAAGTACGAGTTATTGAAGGTCCATTCAGCTCATTTACCGCTGAAATCCTCGGAATTGATACACAACGGCAACGATTAAGTCTCTCTATTACAATCTTTGGACGTTCAACGCCTCTTGAATTAGGCTTCATGGGTGTTGAGAGGCTCTAACATCTTGAATGATACGGAGAAAAAACAAAATGGCTAAACAAGTCGCAGGTGAAGTTAAGTTGCAGTTGGTCTCGGGACAAGCAACACCACAACCGCCCGTGGGACCAAGTCTCGCACCTTACATGATTAACCTGCAGGAATTTATTAAATCGTTCAATGCACAAACGCAGCAACAGAGTGGAATGGTTGTTACCACAATCATCACCTGCTATAGTGATAGGTCATTTACATTCACAGTCAAGTCTCCTCCAGCGGCGGTCTTGCTCAAATCTGCAGCGAAAATCGCCAAGGGTTCTGGAGAACCTAATCGGAATAAGGTCGCAGCTGTAACATCTAATCAGATCCGGGAGATCGCTGAAACAAAATTACCCGACCTCAATACGAATGATATAGAAGCAGCTGTCCGAATGATTGAAGGTACCGCACGGAGTATGGGATTAACAATTAACTGATCCCAACAAGGTGTTATCTCTGTTGTAATTATGATATTATTTGGAGAACAGAATGGCGAAAAAAGGTAAACGTTATAACGATATTCAACAGCACGTGGACAGGATGAGTTTTTACACTGTGGACGAAGCTGTCTCACTCCTAAAACAGACTTCTACTGCAAAGTTTGACGAGACTATAGATTTAGCTTCGCGTCTTGGTGTTGATGCACGTATTGCTGAACAGAATATCCGTGGTACAGTCTCCCTCCCTCACGGCACCGGGAAGTCTGTCCGTGTTGCTGTATTTGCCGAAGGTGAAAAAGCAACCGAGGCAGAAGAATCTGGCGCAGACATCGTCGGTTCGGATGATTTAGTTGACAAAATCGTTGATGGATGGCTTGAATTTGATGCTACAATCGCTACACCAGACCTGATGCGAGGTATTATGCCGAAGTTAGGACGGATTTTAGGACCACGTGGGTTAATGCCGAATCCAAAGGCAGGGACTGTAACGATGGACATTGCAGAAACACTTCAGAACATCAAAGCAGGACAGATAGAATACCGAGTGGAAAGAACATCGGGTATCGTGCATGTACCGATAGGAAAAACCTCGTTTGAGGAGAATCAGATAAAGGAAAATCTTAATACTGTTATGGACGCACTCGTGAAAGCACGACCAGCATCAACAAAAGGGAGATATATTCGGAGTGTTGCCATCTCTTCAACAATGGGTGTCGGAATCCGAATTGATCCACAAGAATTCCTTTAATTTGAGATCAGATATTCAAAGGACAAACAGATAAAATAGCACAAAACAGAGTTGAGTTGAAGAAAGTAGGAGCCGTAGGCTTAATTACCTACCGAGACTCGGAAAACGTAGGAAGATGTATTCATTCTCAGAATGAAACCATTCTTTTTACTACCGAAGTGGGTAAGCCTCCAGGTCTCTGGGGGTTTTTCTATTTCTGGGGTTGCGGAGTCAAGATGTAAAAGGAGTTTAAATATGCCGAATGCAGCTAATGTTCAACAAGCAGAAGAAATTCGTGAACTATTCAATAATTCAGATGTTATTCTATTGGCAGACTTTCAAGGTCTTTCCGTTGCTGAGGTGAATGTTTTGCGTCAGCAATTGCGGGATGCCAATATAAAATACAAAGTCTACAAGAATACATTGATAAACGTCGTTGCACAAGAGAGAGAGATAGAAGGCCTTACACCCTATCTTAAGGGAAATACTGCGCTGGCAGCAAGCGATGATCCTGCAGTGTCAAGTAAAATCCTTTTTGAATTCAGTGAAGAACATGAAAGCTTAAAGATTAAAGGCGGCGTCCTTGGAAATCAAGTTGTTGATGAGAGCGGGGTTAAAGCACTCCAAGATATGCCTTCAAAAGAAGTACTCATTGCGAAGGCAATCGGTGGGATCGGTGCGCCACTCTATGGACTCGTCAGTGTATTAAATAACGGATCGCCAATGACGCGGTTCGTTAATGTACTGAGTAATACAATAGGTCAAGTTACATCTGTGTTAACACAGATATCCGAACAGAAGAAAAATGCCGAACAGGCATAACAAATTCTATTTTAGAGAGGAATGAACAATGGCAGATATAGCAAAAATGATTGATGAAATCAGCGAAATGACAGTACTGGAATTGTCTGAATTAGTAACTGCACTGGAAGAGAAATTCGGTGTAAGTGCATCCGCAATGCCAGCGATGGCAATGCCAGGGGCAGTTCCTGCCGCTGGTGGCGCAGAAGCTGAAGAAGCCGAAGCAGCTGAGAAAACCGAATTTGATGTCCAACTCAAAGAAATCGGTGGACAGAAGATACCTGTTATTAAGGAAGTACGGTCTATTACAGGTCTCGGTTTGAAGGAAGCGAAAGAGAAAGTTGAATCAGCACCTGTTGCCATTCAAGAGGGTGTCAGCAAGGAAGATGCTGAGAAGATTAAAGAACAACTTGAAGCCATCGGCGCAGTCGTCGAAATTGTATAGCATGTGTCATGTCCATCAGGTCATAGCAATATTAATAATGAATTATCAATTTTCCTGTAGGCTCTGAATCCGTAGGGGCGGGGTCTCCCCGCCCGTTATCAACGTGCAACCTGCATATTTGATATTCAGACTGGCTATGAAGAAGATTAAGTAAATAAATTGGTAAAACGATTTTGTCCCATTCCGTTGGGTGCGATTAGGAAATCGCACCCAACGGCCTGGTAACATCACTGAATTGACGTCTATAGTGCGATTAGGAAATCTCACCTACCATGAATTATGATGTTGATTTGGTATTAGTATTCTATCTGGTATTCAGTCAACTTGCTGTTGGTGGTTTGGCTGTAATGCTACTCATACCCAAAGGTTTAGTTGGTGCTAACTTTTATCGACTGATGGGAGGTATATACCTATTGGTAAGCGGGTTAGCACGTTGCGCGAATCTATATTGGCATGACCAAGCTATCACTTTCCTCAACTTTTTCGATTTCTGGCAAGACATAGAATCCGTATTGGTCATCAGTTTCTTCTGTATACTACTTCTCTATACATTCAGTTGGTGGTTTAAATCATCTTTCGTCACACTTATACTATTCTATGGTGGGATTCTCTGTGGTACATTTTGGCTTATCTATAGTGCTATTGCATACATAGAAATAGTACAAATTCCTGGTGCGACAATCCTATTACCAGCACAATTTATAGCAGCAGCTGTCCTACTCGGCACTGTGCATACAGGTATGTGGTTTGGACATTGGTATCTGGTAACACCTGAATTACCTGTCCATTATCTAAGACGGTTTAACACCGTTTTACTTGGTACGCTGATAGTATTGATCGTGCTGTTCTGTTTGAGTCTGTTCTTTAGATCCCAAGTAGAAGACGTAGACCCCTTTACCTTTCATAAAGAGCTCATCTTTTTTATCCGCGTCGGTCTTGGATTTGTTGGAACGCTAATTCTATATTTCATCACTTGGGATTGCTTACGTCCGAAATCTGTTGCACTTGATGAAGTTGGAGCAACCCGAGCAGCGACAGGTTTCCTCTTCATTGCAATCATTACCGTACTTATGGGAGAATTTTGTAGTCGCTACCTGTTTTTAACAATGCAATTTCTGCTGTAAAAAGATGATTGGTAGGATTCAGATATACTGAAAAATTTGACAACTCGTAGAATCCCTGTTATAATTACCATTTCTTTTATTAAACCTAAGTCTATTCAGTGAATGAACCGTAGCGGAGGTAATTATGCACTTGATTACATTAAAAGATTGGTCAGAAGCAGAGATACTTGAAACTGTAGAAAATTGCATTAAGATCAAAAATCATCCTGAAAAATACAGGCATGCTGCAACTGGACTCAGTCTTGCATTGCTATTCCAAAAGACCTCTACGCGAACACGATGTGCAGGAGAAATCGGAATCGTCCAGCTGGGTGGACATGCACACTATCTGGACTGGCGGACGACGAACTTCGGTTTAGCAGACCTGAATGATGAGATCCGAGTGTTATCTGCTTATGTAGATGTAATTTTAGCGCGTTTCTTGAAACACAAAGATATATCTATCTCGGGAGAAGCAGCAACTGTTCCTATCATAAACGGGTGTTGCGATAGATTCCACCCAACCCAAGCCCTCGGTGACCTGATGACGATACAGGAACAACTCGGAAGATTGGAAGGTGTCAAAGTCTGTTTTATCGGTGTTCACAACAATGTATGCAATTCACTGATTACGGCTGGGATGAAGGTCGGTTTAGAAGTTACTGTCATTGCCCCAGAAATAAATCCCGCTGCAGTAGATGTGGAACTATGGAAAGAAGCTGAACGAAAAGGTTGTTACAAAACTGTTTCAACAGATAGAATTGACGACACTTTAGCATTACAAGAAGTAATCGCGCAAAACGATGTTGTCTATACGGATACGTGGATAGATATGGAATTTTTCACGGATCCTGATTTCGCTGAAGAACGGGATCGTCGCATCAAATTGATGATGCCGTATCAATTGAATCCTACACTGCTTGCTGGGATTGATTGTAAAGTTATGCACTGCTTACCGGCACATCGCGGCTATGAAATCTCAGGCGAGATTCTTGATGACCCGCGTTCTGTCATCTTTGTTCAATCTGAAAACCGACTTCACAGCATGAAAGCGATTATCCTTAAGTTACTTGCCTAAGTTACTTTAAAGGCTGTGAGATTTTAAGCAGAATTCATTATTGTGCACATTGAAAATAACAATACAAAATCCCTGTAGGAGCGATCTCCGAATCGCGACTTAACGTAATGATAGTCGGGAATCGGAGTTCCCTCCTACAGTTCAAAATGTTCCATCAATTCATGAGTTTACTATAGTACCTCCATCAAGTCATGCAAAATTATCTACAACACCTTGAATGCAGTAATTGTAAAGAGACCTTTTCACACCAAGTAACACACAACGTCTGCCATACCTGTGGGAAACCTCTATTGGCACGTTACGCTCTTGAGCAGTTAGCAGAGACATGGAAACCGAACCAACTAAAGTCAAGACCTAATACCATGTGGAGATATAGTGAACTTCTCCCTATTTGCGATCCTGCGAATATCGTTTCTCTCGGAGAGACGGTGACACCCCTGATCCATGCTAAAAAACTTGGTGCACAGTTCGGATTACCGGAACTCTGGATAAAGGACGAATCCCGTTTGCCGACAGGTAGTTTTAAGGCGCGGGGTTTAACAATGGCAGTTTCCAAAGCACAAGAACTAAAAATAAAGAATTTAGCCATTCCCTCAGCAGGTAATGCAGCGACCGCCTTGTCTGTATACGCTGCCAGAGCAGGGATTCCTGCTTATATCTTTATGCCAGATGACACACCTATTTTTAATATTAAAACGTGTCAACTTGCCGGCGCGAACTTAACGCTTATTGACGGGTTGATTACAGATGCGGGTCGTATTGTAGCAGAACAAAAGATGGATAAAGGTTGGTTTGATGTTTCTACACTAAAAGAACCCTATCGTGTAGAAGGAAAGAAGACGATGGGATTTGAACTGGCAGAACAGTTGGGGTGGACATTGCCAGATGTGATAGTTTATCCCACAGGGGGTGGTACCGGTATCGTAGGTATGTGGAAAGGTTTCGCTGAATTGGAAGCAATAGGATGGATAAGTAAGAAAAGACCCCGTTTTATTTCCGTTCAAGCCGAGGGGTGTGCACCCATTGTGAAGGCGTGGAAGAAGGGGCTATCATCTGCGGAACCGTGGCAAAACGCGAAAACCATCGCAAGCGGTTTACGTGTACCACAAGCCATCGGAGACTTTCTAATTTTAGAGGCTATCCGAAAAAGTGATGGGGCAGCAATTGCTGTAACAGATGAGGCAATCGGTGATGCAATGCATCTATTGCCAACAACTGAAGGTATCTTGACGTGTCCTGAAGGTGCTGCAACTGTAGCTGCCTTAGAAAAACTTATAGCAGACAACGTAATAACAGCTTCCGATCAAATTGTTCTGTTTAACACGGGAGGCTACCAGTCGTAAGGTTGATTAACAGTGGTGTTTTTTCTTGATTTTTCAGGGTATTTTATGATATA
>VXOP01000171.1 GCA_009839975.1 Candidatus Poribacteria bacterium | reverse complement strand
GAATGCGCGTATGGCATTCTACATGATTCTGCATTGATTAGGAAATCGCACCTACTGGGGGTGAGATTGTATAATTATTTTCAAATTCTTCATAAATGCATTCTTCGACGATATGTGAACTTAGTCCCAAAGTCTCATGCTAAAATATCTTTCACCAAGGTCATTAAACACTGTGATGATTATTCCCTGTTGTATCTCTTGTGCGAGTTTGTATGCCCCGTAAAGATAACCGCCCGATGATGTGCCTACGAACCAACCTTTTTCTGCCAGACGGTTGCACATTTCGTGTGCATCTTCAATAGATGCAGGAATTCGGTAGTCAATGACACTCTCATCAAGTATTTCTGGTACAATATCATCAGGACTTCCGAGAGGTTTTAGTCCTTCAATACCGGGGAACTCCTCTGGCACAATAGAGCAGACCTTGATGTTTGCGTTATAGTCTTTTAGTCTTCTGCCTACCCCAGTGATTGTTCCTCCAGTGCCTACACCAGCGACAAAGTGTGTTATTTTTCCATCTGTCTGCTGCAATATTTCTACACCTGTTGTATCGTAGTGTGCCCGCCAATTGTTTTCATTTTCATATTGTGATTTGAAGAAATACTTCTCTGGATTTGCTTCGTATCTTCTATCAACCTCTCTCAGTGCTTCATCATATCCGAGGATCGCGTCAGTGTAAATCACGCGTGCCCCGTGTGAAAGGATTCGTTTTTTTCGTTCTTCACTTGCATTATCGGGTATTACAAGTTCAACTTTATATCCGAGTGCTGCACCGATCATTGCATAGGCAATACCTGCGTTTCCTGAGCTTGAATCTAATATAGTTTTTTCACGTGTGAGTTCACCCGTAACAATTGCTTCAGTTAGCATCCGTAGGACGGGTCGGTCCTTTATGGATCCTCCTGGATTGTAAGTCTCTACTTTTGCATATATGTCCACTTTCGGGAACTCATTCTTGAATAAGTCAATTTTTGCAAGGGGAGTCTGACCAATGAGTTGAAGTAGTGGAAAATCTGCGAGATTCACTTTTGAACTACTCTGTATGTCCATGTAGTGTAATGTAACCTACCTTCCCAATTATTGGACTCGTTGATTGGGAATTGCGAGTCGCTTTTTGATTAACTGTTCCATAAAATCTTTCGCGTCATTGCCTGTCAATGTTCCGTTTAGAATAGGCGTAACCTCAAATTCAGTAAGTCTGACTGTGGGATTAAGTCCATGTTGAGTTGGTAACCAATCTCGAAAAGTGTCAAAAAATGCCCGTTGTGCAGCGCGTCCGTTGATATAAGGAAAATCAGCAGTAGGTCGTCTAAATCTATCAGGTCCTTTTGCCAATGCGGCAACGTGCTGCTGACGACAGAACTCTATATACACCTCTGTTTCATAAGCTAAGGGTATATTCTTAGGATAAAACCTGAACGTTTCTTTTCGGTATCTTGTAAAGTGCTGCAGTTCGTCAAATTCAAAGATGAAATTATACGGTTCTGAAAAATATGCGTCTGGTGTGAGATGTCCGTGCGATTTTTGGGATGTTCCCTTCCAGTCTCCTTGTAAATGACGATATAGTTCCATCAAAACGTCGTAGTATTCACCGAAATGCTTACGGTATGGTTTGTTACAGAGCCAATCAAATTGTGCTCTTTTTTCTGCAGGTTTCCCTATCACCTCTTCAAGCAATGCTATGATACCGATTTCTAAGCGCATTGAATTTATAGACTCGTTCTTGTTTTTAGACGGGATCAGAATCCACATTCTTTAAGGCAGCCTCGGCAATAGGTGTTGTCAGACTTGCGAGGTAATCCCTATCGCGTTGTAGAGCTTCCAATTTGTTATCGCCGTGTACGAATTCTACTTGGATATAACCGTCATAACCCACATTACTGAGTATCTCTATAATCTTACTATAGTCTACTACTCCCTCAGCGATTGGGCATGCCTTTCCGGTTTCATCAAAGTTCTGTGCATGAACATTTACAATATGGTCTGCAAGTTGCTGTGCAGCTGAAATAGGGTCGTCGGCATCAGGTCGTGACAAAGGTTGAAAATATGTCTTTAGAGACTGCAATTTGATGTTGTCAATAATATCTAAGATACTCTCAACAGAATCGGATAGATGATTATTGTGCATTTCCATACCCATAGTCAGGCTTCGAAAACTTGCCCATTGTGCGAGACTCACCATACGGAACAGAATGAGACGTTTATCAGCAGGTGGAATGGTTTTTGATGCACCTCCACCTGTCCAAATCCTTACGAGATTTGTCCCCAGTTCGTGCGCGATATTAAAGGCATCTTCAAAATACTTTTGGTAGAGATGTATCGTCGGATCAACATAGGAACCGTAAGCTGAAATTGCCAACCCCTTTTGATGTGCTAAATCACGTATATTTTTTACATAAGTTTCATCATAATCCATCGGCATGTGCGGTGGTTTACCCCAAACTTCAATACCATCAAACCCGTAGTCAGCGGCAATATCAATCACCTCTTCCAGAGGCAGTTCTTGAAAAGCAATAGTGCACAAACCTAATTTCATTGTTTTATCCCCACTCGTGTATGTTTATATAGATAGGATACCACATAAGTAGGCAGATTGCAAGGAAAGTTGAAAGTGAGTCAGATGTATCTAATTGGCACGCATAATAGTTGGGGTGTAGACTACTCAACAATCCATGTATCACCTGAGTGGAGAAGTGCATCAAGATCTCCTTCTCCTCTTTGCTGTTTTGCTGATGCGATCTGATCCGTCATCAAATCTTCATAGCAAGGATGTTGAACACTACGGAAGATACCGATAGGATGCGGCATATCTGGCATGTCGCTCATGCGTGCGAGGAAGTTTGCTAAGGTAGTGTTCTCTGCGTACTGGTCATGCACAATGAGATTTTCAGTTCCATTTGATACGGTTGTGACTTCAGGTTGAAAGTTGTTTAGTTGTATACCTTTATCACTTTCCAAACCGAAAATCAGTGGTTCACCGTGTTCAAGAAACACCGTATTGTCAGCTTTTGTCTCTTTTTTAGTGTATGGGAAGAAAGTGCCATCATTAAATATATTACAATTCTGATAGATTTCTATGAAAGATGTTCCTTTATGTTCATACGCATATTTAATAATAGACCGTAAGTGTGGCGGATCTGTATCGAGTGAGCGTGCAACAAATGTTGCTCCTGCCGAGAGTGCTAAACTGATAGGATTAAATGGCGTTTCAAGTGAACCGAATGGACTTGACTTTGTGCTTTTTCCCTGCTCAGATGTAGGGGAGTATTGTCCTTTTGTTAATCCGTAGATGCGGTTATTGAATAGTAGGACATTAAGATCAAAATTGCGTCTCATGAGATGTATAAAATGATTTCCCCCGATAGATAGTGCGTCTCCATCTCCTGTGATGACCCAAACAGACAGGTCTGGGTTTGCCATTTTAACGCCGGATGCGATTGTTGGTGCCCTGCCGTGTATTGTATGGAAACCGTAAGTGTTCATATAGTATGGAAATCGGCTTGAACATCCTATCCCTGAGATGAACACGATATTCTCTCTCGGTATTCCCAATTCCGGCATGATACGTCTTGTTTGCGCTAATATTGAATAATCACCACATCCAGGACACCACCGCGGATCTTGATCAGTGGTAAAATCTTTTTGTGTTAGTGTTGGTACTCCGAGTGGAATACCCGATGATCTTCTGTTTTTCATAAGTGTGACTACCTTTAGCACTTTACCGAGTTCCGAGTTTTGGATATTTCTATTGGAACACGGTATATCCTAATTTTGGATATAATTATCTACTTCTGATTCCAATTCAAAAACGTGGAATGGTTGACCTTGAACTTTGTTGAGTCCGATGGCATCAATAAGATACTCGCTTCTGATGAGTTGTTGTAGATGGCCTGTATTGAGTTCAGGAATTAGGATTGTCTTAAATCTTTTTAAGACATCACCTAAATCGCTTGGAAATGGATTTAGAAATCGTAAATGGACATGTCCGATGGGTTCACCTGCTGCAAATCTATTCTCAACAACAGTGCGGATAGCACCGAATGTACCACCCCAGCCGAGTATCAAGAGTTTACCTTCCTGTGCGCCAAAGACTTCGGTAGGGGGTATCTCATTTGCGATTCTTTTGACTTTTTCGGCTCTTATTTCTACCATTTTTTCATGGTTTTCAGGATCGTAGCTGACATTTCCTGTTATGTCTGATTTTTCCAATCCCCCGATTCTGTGTTCAAGTCCAAGTGTTCCAGGTTTTGCCCAGGGTCTGGCGAGTGTGTCTGGGTCTCTCAGATATGGTTCAAAACCGTCAATTTCTGTTTGGAACTCTGGTTCGATTCTTGGCAGGTCCGCAACATCAGGTATTTTCCACGGTTCAGCACCGAGTGCAATGTATAATTCAGAAAGGAAGATGACGGGTGTTCTATACTTTATTGCTATTCGGCAAGCTTCATAAACGGTGTCGAAACAATCAATTGGTCGCGCAGCTGCGAGGATTGGCAGTGGTGACTCCCCATTTCTTCCGTAGAGCATTTGTAATAGGTCTGCTTGTTCAGTTTTTGTTGGCATTCCTGTTGAGGGTCCTGCTCTCTGAATGTTGCAGACAACGAGTGGTAATTCAGCGATCATGGCGAGATTTATTGCTTCTGATTTTAAGGCGAGTCCAGGCCCGCTACTCCCCGTTACACCGAGTGAACCGCTGAATGCGGCCCCGATTGCGACTCCTACAGCGGCTATTTCATCCTCCATCTGCATCGTAACGATACCAAAGTTCTTATAGAGTGCTAATCCGTGGAGAATATCACTTGCAGGTGTAATAGGATAACTACCGTAAACTAATTGCAGTCCAGATTGATGTGCAGCTGCAACGAGACCTAAAACAGTTGAAGTGTTGCCAGCGATATTGCGATATGTACCGGGTGAAAACTTGGCAGGTTTTACATCATAGGTTGTTGCGAATTGATCAGTCGCTTCACAATAGATGTTCCCTGCTCGTAATGTTAAGATATTCGGTTCAATTAGGTGAGGATATTTAAATGCAAATTTTGTTTTGATCCATCTAATTGTGTAATCCATTGGACGATTGTACAACCACAGGATCATCCCTAATGCAAAGAAGTTCTTACATTGGTCTTTATCACTAAGGTCCAGTTCTGCATCCTCAAGTGCATCACGGTTGAGTCTGGTCATTTCAACAGGAAAGACCTGATATTTCTCAAGGGATCCATCCTCCAAAGGGTTGTCAGCATAACCTGCTAGCCGAAGGTTTTTTTGTGCAAAATTATCTGAATTGACGATTAGGATACCGTTGTCTTTTAGTTTGCTGAGATTAACTCTTAGTGCAGCGGGGTTCATTGCGACGAGGACATCACATGTATCGCCGGGAGTATGTATAGTTTCACTGGAAAAATGTAATTGGAATCCTGAAACGCCGGCGAGTGAACCGGCTGGTGCTTTTATTTCTGCGGGATAATCGGGTAATGTAGCGACATCGTTTCCGATCATGGCGGAGGTCTCAGTCATCTGAGTACCTATTGTTTGGGAACCGTCGCCAGAGTCCCCAGCAAACAGAACTGTCGCTGCTGGAATTTGCTCTACTTGCTTGCGCATCAGTGTTCAACCTTTTTGTATTCAATGATTTGTTGTGTGTAACCTTCAATTCGGTTTATATACGTTTTATTCATGGTTATGCCCCTTCCCGTGCTTTGAATGCATCTCGTATCGGAGTAGGGGGTAGTGTCAATACCTCTTGCGGGAAAAACTCTATAAGATAAGATATAACATCACGTATTGAGACCATTCCTATGGGATGTTGCCGTTCATCAATAATGGGTAAGTGTCTAAATCCGCCGTGTGCCATATAGAGAATTGCCGTATCCAACATGTCATCAGGATTTGCTGTTTTTGGTTCTACTTTCATGAATTGTGTAACGGGAATCTGTGTAAGATCACCAACGTCTCTATTTAGGACTTTACGTAGTAGGTCGCGTTCTCCAAATATACCTCGTAGCAGACCGTTTTCAACCACGGATGCTGCCCCGATATTGTTTTCTATGAGTATTTCAATTGCTTCTTGTGTGGTTGTTGAGATGTCAATTGTAACACAGGCCCGCATTATGTGGCGTAATGGCACTTGTATCTCACTGACCTGCAACGATTTGTAAGATCTCTCGGCATCTTTATCCATCTGTGCTAATTCTTCATCAATTGCCATATCATACAACATTGTTATGGGGCTCCTTCGTTACTTTCAATGAAAATGGCGACGTGTTCTAAAATGTCCCGTGTTGATATCATTCCTACTGGAAATTCCTGTTGCTGTTCATCCCAAATACAGAGCGGAACGTGTCGGAAATGCCCCAGATGCATGATATTGAGTGCAAAAGCGATCGGGTCACTTGCGCGTAAGGATTCTGGTGCTTCAGTCATGACCTCTTCAACCTTGATGGTTTCGGGGTCTAAGTTTTTACCACAGATATGTACGAGTAGGTCACGATCAGTGAGGATACCGACTAATCTTTGATCTTCATCAACGACAAGTGCACATCCGAATCCTTCAATCTGCATAAGGTCAATGGCATCTGAGACAGGAGAACCGACCTGAACTGTCGCAGGTTGTTTGTAGTCCAATGTGCTGATTGGTAAAGATAGGGTTCTTGCGTCCATTGGGAATGTTCCTTGAAGTTAATGTTAAAAACTGCTCTGCGTTTCTCACTGTCAATATTTCACTAGTATTAATTTAAAAGGATACACTATTTGCCCTGTATTTGCAAGTATATTTTGCCAACAATATTCTTTTTTTTGAAAGTATGCTAATCTTGATGTTGTGGTCTATTTCCGTATAAGCATTTTGCGTGTGGCAGAGAAATCTCCGGTATCAATTGTGTAAAAATAAACACCACTGCTAACCGATTCACCCTTATCATTGCAGCCATCCCAGTAAGCAGCTTGTGATTGTGTTGAATAGACACCTGCAGCCATAGTACCGAGAGATAATGTTCGTACCAAAAGTCCATTTGCAGTATGAATCCGAATCGTTACATCAGCAGTTTCGGCAAGTTGAAAAGGGATCCATGTTTCAGGATTGAAGGGATTAGGGAAGTTCTGTAGTAGTTGATTCTTTTTTATCTCACCGAGTTTAACGTGCTTTTTTCCTTTTGGTTCTATCTCCATTGTCTCTTGTGTATTCCTAAGATGTTCAAAAACATTCTAAATTAACTCAGTTTAAAATT
>VXOP01000032.1 GCA_009839975.1 Candidatus Poribacteria bacterium | reverse complement strand
ACTACATTATACATAATAAGGTGAATATGTCAATAACAGAATTCTTTAGAGGGAAGGTATTACTAATTACGGGTGGGACTGCCTTCCTCGGGCAACCTATGGTTGCGAAAATTCTTACTTCACTACCAGATGTCAAAAAGATCTACCTTCTCATCAGGAAACGTGTAGAGTCAAACGGAAGAATAACGACTGCTCAAGAACGCCTTGAAAATGAACTGTTGACTTCAGACGTCTTTGATGTGTTGCGAGATAAGCGCGGGTCAGAATTTGAAACGTGGGCAAAAGAGAAAGTATCAGCTGTTGAAGGCGATCTAACTGATGAACATCTCGGATTCAGTGATGAGACCTATAGTCGTCTGCAAAATGAAATTGATATATTCATCAATATTGCCGGTCTTGTAGATTTTGATCCCCCGTTTGATGCATCCCTAAAAGGAAACGCACTCGCTGCCAAACATGCAATCACTTTTGCCAGAGGGTGTTCTGACATTGTCTTTCTCCATGTCTCAACTGCTTATGTATGTGGAAAAGAACCTAAAAGAGTAGAAGAAGAACTGCATCCACCTTTTGAAGAGTTTGCAGCACGACATAACGAAAACAGCGATACCTCAATCCCCACAACACTGACTGAAGAAATTGACTATCTCCTCTCATTAAACCAGTCAATCCGCGAGGAAGCGGAGTCTCCTGAACAATCATCTAAGTTCAAACAACTTGCTCAGAAACAATACAATGCTGATAAACGTACGAACAAAAAGAACCTTGAAACACTCATAGAAGAAATCAAGGAAGAATGGCTTGAATCACGTCTTGTTGAGACAGGACTTGAACATGCACGCTCTCGTGGCTGGAACGACACCTATACCTATATGAAATTTCTAGCTGAACAGGTCATAATGGAATTACGTGGCGACCTGCCTACTGCTATAATCCGTCCCTCAATTATAGAAAGTAGTATTGCTGAGCCTCGTCCAGGATGGTTAGGAAAATATCGTATGTCCGAACCACTGATTGTCGGTTTTGCAAAAGGGAGATTACCCGATTTTCCTGCTGATCCAGATATTATATTAGACATCATACCTGTAGATTTCGTTGTAAATGCAATGTTAGCAGCGGCTGAAGCAATAGCAAGTAGAGGCGGAATTGATGTTTATCATGTTGCCACTGGCACTCAAAACCCACTGTATTTCAGGGGTATTGTAGACGCAACTTATGGGTACTTTACAGAAAACCCTATGATGGAGAATGGTAATCCCATATCAGTTCCTGTTTGGCAATTCCCTAGTCTGAAAGAATTTCAGAAGAAGTTAACTGGTAAAATGCGTCTACTCAATCGCCTCATAAAAGGTCTATCACTACTACCTACGCGGTCAGCAAAACGTCAACGTAGAAAACTAATTGTAAAACAGAGCAGTGTAAAAGCACTCCTGCATTATATTCAGATCTACGGTCCCTACACAAGAACGAACTTTGAATTTGAAACAGACAAATTGCAGACTTTATACGAATCACTCTCTCCTACAGAAAAGAAAAACTTCAATTTTGATGTGTCCCAGATTCAATGGGAGCAGTATTTTCAAGAAATACATATACCAGGTATCAAGCGACACGTACTAAAACTTGAGGATCAAACGGGAGAGGTTACAAAAAATGAAACATCACATGATGTGGCTGAGGAAATGCCTTCTGCTGCGCCAAATCCGATTGATGACATTTCACCAAAAACAATCGTAGATCTGATTGCGATTCAAGCAAAACGTATACCGGAGAAAATCGCACTTCAAATGGTCACGGATGGAGAATGGGAAAAGTATACTTATGCAGAAACTTACAACTTTACACTTCAGGCTGCATACCATCTATGGCAAAATGGGATAGGTGAAGGTAGCCGTGTTGTATTGGTATCTGAAAACCAACCGGAATGGTGTATTGCTTATCTTGCAGTGTCACAGTTAGGTGCTACTGTAGTTCCTATTGATGCCCAGACTCCCATTGAGGAAATCCTTTCTCTAACTGAATTCACAGAAGCAAAATCTATTCTTGCTTCAGAAGCAGTCATTGCAAATTCTGAAACACGTTTTGCTGAATCGGGAGTACCTGTTCTCAATATCAATCAATTTAAACATATTGTGAATTCTGATAAGCACTTACCTGCGGACTTTCCAAGTGTAAAAATATCACCGGATTCTGTTGCTTCCATAATATTCACAATGGGGACAACAGTAGACCCTAAAGGAGCTATGCTCACGCATGAAGGTTTCATCTCAAACGTTAAAGCAGTCGCAAAAGCATTACCGCCAACAGATTCAGAGAGGATTCTCTCAGCACTCCCTCTGTATCATGCCTTGAGTTTTTCCTGCAGTCTATTGATGGCACTTTACAGCGGCACAACAGCAACTTATGTCAATGCGTTCCGACCAACAACGCTTTTGAAGACAATGCGTGAGGACAAGACCACCGCTTTTATCGGTGTGCCAAGACTATTCCAGCTGCTACAGAGCACGATTGAAAGACAAGCAATACGTGAGGAGACACCTGGCAGCTGCTACGAAGAAAAGGCACAGAATGTTATGGGCGGGCATATACGTGTTCTGGTGAGTGGTGGTGCTGCACTCGCAGATACTATATACGATGGATTTCAAAAATTTGGATTGACGCTTTATCAAGGGTACGGCATGACAGAAACTGCTCCTGTATTGAGTGTAAATCCATATCAGCATAGCAGACGCGGTTCCGTCGGACTACCTGTTGAAGGTGTGGAATTTCGCATAGACAACCCAGACAAAGATGGAATAGGAGAGATTGTCGCTAAAGGCCCAAGCAATATGAAAGGGTACTTTAAAAATCCCATCGCTACAGATAATACCATACGAGATGGATGGCTCTACACAGGGGACCTTGGATATATTGATGATGCAGGGTTTCTATATATCACAGGACATTGTAAGGATGTCATCGTTCCCGCTTCTGGTAAAAACATCTATCCGGTTGAGTTAGAGACACTCTATAGAGACCATCCTGCAATTGCAGAGATCTGTGTTATCGGATTACCCTATCAGGACGGTTCTGACACAGACGTACACGCTATCATTGTTCCTAAACATAATAGTGAATCAGTTGAAGTGGAAATACATGAACATCTTCAGAAGACTGCGAAATGTTTACCGAGTTATCAGCACTTCCATAAATCACATATTTTCTACGATGCGTTACCCAAAACCGCTGACCATAAATTTGACCGTAAAAGCGTTAAGGAGATGTTACTTAAACATCTGGCAGATGAGGAAATTAATATTGAGGACTCAGTTGAGACAAAACCGAATACTGTTATCCCCGAAGAGATACTGACGCGCCTTGCACAATTGGCACGTATGCCTACACATAAAATACGCCTTGATAGTCATCTTGAAACTGATCTGGGTTTGGATTCCCTTACGCGTCTTGATCTATTAATGCTACTTGAATCACGGATCGGTCAAACAATTCCAGATGGGATTCTTGCCAATCTTCAAACTGTAAAGGATGTCGTTGAACTATTACAAACCTTTGATGCGACATCCGAACACGCAATTGTAGATTCTGAAAATATGCTGAAGCTTCGTCCTGAACCGCACTGGTATGCACGTTTGTTTCGGGCAGGGATCCGAAGTCTGTATCAACTTATGTTTTCATTCAAGGTAATCGGGTTAGAGAATATACCGAAAGATAAACCTTACATCATCACACCGAACCACACGAGTCATTTAGATACACTAACGGTTATCACGGCATTAGGGAAGGATTCACACCGTTTGTGGACACTCGCCGCAAGAGATTATTGGTTTGGAAAACGGTTTCAAGGATGGTTTGCACACAACTGTATGAACGCTCTGCCGATAGAACGTGATGGGAATTTCGCACAGTTCATGCAAGACTTAAGGTTGGCAAATAGTGTTTTGGAACAGAATAACGGCGTACTGATTTTTCCAGAAGGAACACGTTCACTTGATGGAAAATTGCAACCTTTTAAACCTGGTCTTCTCAGTCTATTGATATACGGACAGCAAGTTCCAATTATACCTACTTACATTCAAGGTGCTTATGAAGTTCTTCCAAAAGGACAGAACTTCCCAAGAAAACACCCGATACGGATCGTCTTTGGTGAACCGTTACTATTTGAGATCAACAAAAACCCTGGAGAGACAGTAGATAACACAGGAAAATATAAAATGTTCTTGACAGAACTCGAGAACCGTGTTGCCAAACTCGAAGAAACATTAACTTAGGATACACGATGGATTCCCCTCAGACACAAGCAATCGCGTTTTTTGATGTAGATGGTACACTGTTAAGCTCAACCATAGTGCATTGCTACGTCTGGCTACGGACGCATACATTGACTCCGCTTATGAAGTTTTTCTGGACAATAGGTTTCTTACCAAAGGTTGTCTATTATCTCATACTGGACAAAATAAGTAGAACTCGCTTTAATAAAGTATTTTATAGAAACTATGATGGATTAGAAAGCACTGAACTAAAATCATTATCTACTGACATGTTTAACAGTTACCTAAAACAGAAAATCTTTCCTGAAGCAATTTCTCAAATTGAGGAACATAAGGAAAATGGGGACCAGATCGTGTTACTGACAGGGTCACTTGACTTTATTGTCATGCCAATTGCTGAATATCTGGGAGTGGATTCTGTCTTGGCCCCCTCACTCGGAGAACTTGGGAGTAGATTTGTGGGTGAGTTGAAATCGGAACCACTCATTGGAGAACAGAAAGCAATTGTAATGAAAAAGTTTGCAGAAGACGTTGGAATATCACTTGATGTTTGCTATGCTTATGGTGATAGTCAATCAGACCTACCGATGTTAAATTGTGTTGGAAATCCTGTTGTCGTAAATCCAAGCAGAGCACTACGTCAAAAAGCACTCTCAACGGGATGGGAAATGCATGAATGGATGCAAGCATCATGAGAAACTATCGTAGACTATACCTAAATTGTTAGGAGAAGAAAGAATGCAGGTCAGACGTTATCTTGAATCAATGTCAGAACCACAGGATACAATGTATATTGAGATTGAGGGGTTGCATAGATTCACCCGTCGCGGACAAGATTGGTTGAAATTTCGTAAGGACTTAATTGATTTAATAGAACAAACAATTTCTGAAGAACTTTCAAAAGAATTCGCTGAAGCCACAGAGGATTGGATTTCAGAGGAAAACGACCAAAATAGTTAGGTAAAAAGGTATCATGAACACATTTTATGTCACTACACCAATCTACTATCCCAACAGTGAACCCCATGCAGGAAACGCGTATACTACAATTGCTGCGGATGTCTTGGCACGCTATCACCGACTCAAAGGTTATGAAGTATGCTTCTTGACCGGCGTTGATGAGCATGCTGCTAACGTGTTAAATGCTGCTAAAGAGGAAGGACTGACACCCCAAGAATATTGCGATAAGATCGCGCCAACGTTCGTCAACCTGTGGGAACGTCTCAACATCTCACATGACATTTTCTTCCGTACAACCAGTGATATACATAAACGCGGTGCACAGAAGTTCCTTAATGTTCTATATGAGAACGGAGACATCTATAAAGACAAGTATGAAGGATATTACTGTATCTCATGTGAGAAATTCTTTGCTGAGAAGGAACTCACAGATGATAAAATCTGTCCAGACCATAAAATACCGCTGCAGTGGTTAGAAGAGGAGAATTATTTTTTTAGACTTTCGAAATACGCGGATCGTCTTCTCGCGCATTTCAATGAGAACCCAGATTTTGTCTATCCAGAAACAAGACGGAATGAGTTGTTAAGTTTCCTCGAATCAGGATTACAGGATATCAGTATTTCGCGTGCATCACTCTCTTGGGGAATACCTTTCCCTTTCGATCCAGAGCATATTATCTATATATGGATCGAAGCATTAAGTAACTATATCACTGCACTCGGTTACGAAACGGATAGCGACCAATTTCAAACCTTTTGGCCTGCTGATGTTCACATGATGGGAAAAGACATCACCCGTTTTCACGCGTTGTTTTGGCCAGCAATGCTAATGGCTGCAGACCTGCCACTCCCCAAACATATTGTCGGGCACGGTTGGTTGACGAAGGATGGTGAAGCTCTGAGCAAAACACGCGGTATCTTCGTTGACATGGATGGTGATATAGCAACCTACGGGGTAGATGCATTCAGATACTATCTGCTGCGCGAATTCAGTTTTGGGAATGATGGAGACTACCGTCCCTCTCGTTTACACGAACGTTACAACGCAGACCTTGCTAACGATCTCGGCAACCTACTCAATCGCGTCCTCGGTTTATTGAACAAAAACTTTGATGTGATTCCTGAACCTACGACACCGGGAGAATTTGATGATGAGATCAAGACACTTGCTCACGATACCCTTGAATCGTTAGACTCTCACATGCAGACTTTTGCCTATGACATCGCACTTGAAACTATCTGGGAATTTGTCAGACGTATCAACCGTTATGTGCAACAGACACAAGTATGGACACTCGCGAAACCAGAAACAAAACCGCGAATGGGTACAATCTTATACAACAGTTTAGAGGCACTCAGATTCATCTCCGCCTTGATCTTTCCATTTATTCCTGATACTGCAGATAAGATACAGAGACAGATTGGCTCTACCGATTCTGATTACACATTAGAATGGGGACGACTGAAGGTAGGTCAAAAGGTCGCTAAAGGTGAACCTATATTCCCGCGTGTTGATCTCAAAAAAGAGGAACCTCCTCAAAAAACAGGTAAAACGAAGTCTGAAGAGCAGTCAAAACAGGGAAAAACAGATCTCATCTCATTCACAGATTTCCAAAGAATGGATCTCCGTGTTGGATGTATCATCTCCGCAGAATCTATCCAGGGTGCTGATCGTCTACTTAAACTCATCGTAGACATCGGTACAGAAAGACGTCAGGTCGTCGCAGGAATAGCAGAACACTATCGGACTGACAGTCTGATCGGGAAACAGGTTATTGTGGTCGTAAATTTGGAACCCGCAACCATTCGCAATGTTGAATCACAAGGAATGGTGCTTGCCGCAAGTAGTGACTCTGTCGTATTGACAACCCCAGAAACCGAAGTACCCCTTGGCACACAAGTCAGGTAGCTTTTACTTCTTACGATTATGGTGATTTTTTAAGATAAGTATATGCTCTCACCCACCGGTAGGAGCGATATCCTTATCGCTCCGTTGTTGACTGTATATATTAATTCCATATTCTACTATAAGATTTATCAAAATGTCTGAAATAGAAAACAGATTAAAAACCGAAAATCAGAACAACAGA
>VXOP01000024.1 GCA_009839975.1 Candidatus Poribacteria bacterium | reverse complement strand
GGTCAAGACGGTGTTGGATCGGTTGTCCTACAGAGACTTGAGCCCCTGGAAAGTTTTCTGTAGAGAGCATTTCTCGGACTTCAGCGAGTAGGTCTTCACGTGTCTTCTCACGTTCATCTGGTGGAATGAAATTGACCACGATCTCATGCGTATTCACATCATGTGCGTGTTCATCAGCACCAGCGCGTCCAGTACGACTACTAACACTTGTCACCTCTTGAATCTCAAGCAATCGTCTTTCCATTTCACGACCAATCCGTGTAGATTCTCCTAATGAGGTGCCGGGTGGGGAAAATACGCTAATTGTAAAGGTCGCTTCATCCATGACAGGCAGGAATTCCCGTCCTAAACGAGGAATCGCACTAATTGTGATGACAACCAGTATAAAAGCAATTGTCACAACGAACCAACGTAGACGGATGACCGATGAGAGTATCGGACGATATGCGCGTTTGATCCACATCACTACAGGTTGAAGTGTCAATGCAGATTCAACATCCGATTTTGGTGCTAATGCAACAACGAACAATCTCCATCGCACCAGAAGGTTGCGGAAGGGTGTAAATAAACGATGGAACCATTTTGACCTACCTCTATCTTCTGTTAAACTCGGTTCTTGTAGCGGTATATCTCTTACACGTCCCAATAGGAGATCACTTAAGACTGGCACCACTGTTAACGCTACGAGTAGTGATGCAGCCATGGATATAACGACAGCCCAACCGAGTGGACGGAACATGCGTCCTTCAATTCCACTGAGACTAAAGAGTGGCAAGAAAACCAAAATTATGATCAGAGTCGCAAACACAATAGATACCCGCATCTCATCGCTTGCCCGGTTGACCACTTGTGTCGGTGTTTCGTCTGTCTGATTACCCAATTCGCGCAGGTGAAAATACTCCTGCAATCTTCGGAAGATATTCTCTACATAGACAATTGCATCATCAACCACCATTCCTACAGCAATTGCTAACCCAGCAAGTGTCATGATGTTTAGTGTGCCGCCTTGCCAAAGTAACACAATAATCGCGATAATCAAAGACAACGGAATAGCGGTGAGTGTAATCAGTGCAGTGCGTATGTTGAATAGGAAAATAATCAGAATAATCACCACCAGAATTGCACCATCTCGTAATGCTTCTTTGACAGTATCAACAGCCCGTCGTATCAGGTTCGCTTGTGCATATTCAACTTCGACCTTAACACCTTCGTGCAGTGATTCTTCCAAAGTTTCCAGCTCTGACACCACTCTGTCGCTGAGTGTAAGTGTATTTATTCCCGGTTGTTTGACGACCTTACCTAAAACAGTTTCCTCACCGTTCCGACTGCCTGCACCTCGCCGGATTTCTGGAATAGAACCGATTTTCACTGTTGCCACATCCTTTACGAGAATGGGTATGTTATGCTCTCGGACATCAATCACCACATTCTCAATATCGGAAACAGAGGAAATCCGTCCCAATCCTCTAATCATCAACTCATGCGTATCCTTGATGAGGAACCCGCCAGCAGCGTTATCATTACTCTTCTCCAGTGCATGCGCGACATCCTCAAGTGAGATATTGTAACTCACCAACCTTTCAGGATTAACAAATACCTGAAACCGCTTAACATAGCCACCAATGTTAATAACATTCGCGATGCCGCCCTGCGATTGGAGTCTATACTTTATCACCCAATCTGCAATGTCACGCAGTTCCATCGGATCCAGTTCTTCACCAGATTCATCAATGAGTGCGTATTCAAGTATTTCACCTAAGAGGGAAGATGTCGGTAAAATGATCGGCGTATCAACACCCTCTGGCAGATTTGAACCGACAAGTAAGAGCCGTTCAGAGACCATCTGCCGCGCAAGAAAAATGTCCGTACCCCATTCAAACTCAACAAAGACGAGAGAGAGACCGATTGCTGATGATGAACGCACACGAGTCACATCAGGGGCACCGTTCATTGCACTTTCTATAGGCAAGGTGACAAGCGTTTCCATCTCTTCGGGGGACCATCCATGCGCTTCGGTGAGAACAGTGATACGCGGCGGATTGATGTCAGGATATACATCAATTGGAGCAGTCTGAAACATCCTAAAGCCGATGATGACTGTAGCGATGAGACCAATAATTACAAGAAGCCTATTCCTAAGTGATACTTCAGTGATTTTTGACCACATTGATCTGCCTCCTTTTATGGAATCTAATGTGAATGTCCTGCATGTGGGTCAACCACGGCTGTTGAACCCGCCGCAGCTCGCATCAGTTGATGTGTTCCCTGTATCACAACTTTCTCACCTGCTAACAATCCCTCTTTAATTTCAATGTACTGATCGTCCTTCACACCTACCTGAACTTCATGCTTTATGTAAGTATTACCAGATTCAACAAACACAATCTGTGACGAACCGTCTTCAATTACAGCATTTAATGGTACACTTAAGACATCATCTAATTTCTCTATAGTAAGGGTTTGTTCTGCAAACATACCAGGCTTCAGTTGTTGTGAAGGATTATCTACTTCTGTCCAGATAGCCACTGAGCGTTTTTCTGGATTAACAACAGCAGAAATTCGGGTTATCTTACCAGTGAAGACGTTGTTTGGATAAGCAGGTATACGAATTCGCACTGCACTACCGACTTGTAGTTTGTTGTCAATTAATGCAAGCGTATCTTCATATACCTCACCTTCAACCCAGACGACATCAGTATCAAGTATTGAATATAGGGATTCACTCTTATCTATAGTTGCACCGAGTGTAGCATCCTGTTCTATGATCTGTCCGTTGATGGGTGCGGTGACGTTGAATCGTGATTGATGTTTCCCTGTTTCTATGATCTCATCTATCTCTTTCGTTGTGAGACCGTACACTTCAAGCTGACTTTTCACTTTGGCTAATAAAATAGCAGCGTTACGTTGTGCTTCTTCTATGTGCATCAAAACCTCTAACACTTGAATACTTGCCATGAAGGGTGCATATTTTTCGATAATATCTTCCGTGGAAAATTCATCAAACGTTTCAATCTCACCAGTCTTAGAGATAGTTTCCAACTGACTTATAGTCAAACCAGCCGCAAGAACACGTTGTCTGTTTGCGTTAACCTTAATATCGGCAGACTTGTAAGCTAATTCTGCATCCACGAGTCCGGCAGCTTCCTCTATCAGACTGACATATTTCAGAGCATCACTGTTTTTACTTGCAGATGCTTTACCTGTAATCTGGCTTTCAGAATTCAGTAATGTAAGAATCGGAGTAGAGCCATCGTCACTCAGAATCTTTTCAACCGTCTGTTCACTGACACCGAGTAGAAGAAATTGACGTTTCGTACCAGAAAATACGTTAGTTGCTTTAGTGTATTCTGCTTGTTTCGTAATCAGTTCTTTCTGTGCAGAAACACGTAGATCGGTTAGAGACCTAATGCGTGTAAGCGTATCCTGGAGTAAATTGCGTTCTACATCAGACTTTACAAGTTCAACCCGCATCTGTTCTAAGGTTGATATTGTCTTAGCAATAGCGATTGTCCGATGTTTATGAAATGCGTTTTTCTGTTCTTGTAGATCTCTTATAGACTCCAAGAAATCAATTTGCCGTGTTTTTAGTTCCACAAGTATTTGTTTTGCAAAAACTGATTTGTGCTCTGCTGCTGTAGAATCCAATGATTTCTGTCGTTGCACAGCTTCTATCAGATTTATAGCAGCTAATTGCAGGTCTATACTCTCCAATTCGAGCAATATATCCCCTTTCTTGACTATGTCACCAAGTTTGGCATGAACATGTTTGATGGTCCCGCCGACTCTTGGGGTGACAACTGCTCGTTTTCCAGGGTGCGAAATTATATTACCCGTTACTTGGACGACTTTATCAATTGATCGGACGTCTGCTATGGCAGTCTTTAAACCGATATTGGCTTTTGCTTTATCCGACAACGTAACACTATCATCTTCAGCATGTGCATGGGTATCATCCTCACCATGTTCATGCGGTTCACCTATTTCGCTATCCGTTTGTTCATCCGCTGCATTGACAAGATTTATAGTTGTGTCTGACCAAAACAGACACTGCAAAGTAAACACAGAAAGTGTTAAAATAGACAGTGTAAAATGTACGTAGCGTTTCATTTTTTCCTCCTTGAAATGTTAGCACATAATCTGTGCCTCATCATCTATGGCACTAATTCAATAGAAGTGCCGATAGCTGTTTCAAGTTCTGTTACCGCTTTATGATATGATTCAAGTGCATCAAGATATGAAAAACGTGCTTTGATGAACTCGTTCTGCAACAGTAGCACTTCCAATAGTTGTGCCTCACCCAGTTCGTAAGCAGCACGTGTTAACGTTAAGTTTTCATTGAGTAGTTTTAGTAAATCACCTTCATAAAACTTAAGTGTTTTTTCGGCTGCATTCAGTGTGATGTAAGCTGCGATGACTTCGCTGGAAATTAGTTTCTCAACATGGGTAATGTCTGTCACATCAACCTGTATTTGTGCTTTTGTGGCATCTATCTCAGCACGATTTCTATCAAATATAGGTATCTGTAGCGAGAGTTTCACACCATATCCGTATTGACCAACACTCCGTTCAGCACTTCCACCTATCCTCAGGTCGGGTATGTTTGCACCTTTAGCAAGACGATGGGCACTTTCTGTGAGTTGGACATTCAGACGGTGCGACAATAGATCAGCACGATTTTCAAGCGCGTGCAACTTTAACGTTTCAAGTTTCAGATTTTTAGATAGTTCTACCGCTATATTACCACTTGCAATCGGTTTAGCATCAAGTGGTGTTCCCATCAAACGGTTCAGTCTAAGCTGCGCTAACAGCAAATTACTTTCTAAGGTTGTTTTCTCGCGAATGGCTGTTTGCAGTTGAATATTCGCAAGTGCAACCTGTGTAAGGGAGATGTCTCCTGTTTCATACTGCAACCTTGCCATGTTTAGCATCTGTTGATTGTGCTTAACAATCTCCTCTGCCAACTTCAACTTCTCTTGAACAATCAGAAGCTGATAAAAAGCAAGTTTTACGGAGCTGGTCAATTTCTGTGATTCATGAGTGAGTTCAAGGTTGATTTTCTGAAGATTTATCTTTGCTATGCTTTTTTTATGACGACGTTGTCCACCAATTTCAAATGACTTTGATAATTCGACAACTTGTTCACCATGAACACCGCTAACATACTCAGATTCTAATTCAGGATTGCTCAGTAATGGTATACCATCAAATTGCGCTTTGGCAACTTTGATTTTTTCTCTAATCACTTTCAGTGCTAGGTTTTCGTCTATCGCGGACGTAATTGCACTCTCAAGTTTAAGTTCTTCATTTCTGTCGGCGAGGACATCAAACGTTAAGCCAAAAAATGTAAAAAGCCATATCCCGAGCATTGGTAAGATAACGCCCAATTTGGTTTTCATGATTATACTGCTCCTCATCACTTATACCATTTCTATTAAATTCCTCTCATTACCCGTTGTTAGAAACAAAACGGTGAACGACACAAACTGATAGTTTATGCTTTAATAAAAAGACGTTTTCATTTAGAAATGGATTTAGACACTTTATAGAGTTAACTAACCACGAGTTTACAATATTCAGTTCTTTTAAAGAAATAATCTGCTGCAAGTGGTAGGATCAAATGAGCAGCATTACGGTACGAAGAGACTTAAGCGTTGGGTCTATCAACGGGGGAATTAGGGTTAACGGTTTTATGGGTGGAACTGAAAAATCAATCGCTTCATGAGGGATCAAGGTTCCTATAGATACAATAGTTGGAGAGATTGGTTTCTTTGCATCTGTAATGATTGTTGTTTCGGTGTTTATACAAGCAAAAATAGGCAAATCAAGACAATTCCCGCAATGCTCATGCTCTGTATGCTCATGCTCATGCTCTGTATGCTCATGGTCATGGTCATGCTCTGTATGATTACACGCATGTGAAGAATGGTCCTGGCAGCATCCGTGATTCTCATACCCAGCATACGCAAATCTTATGTGTCCATCTTCCCCAATACACAGTACATAGTCAGACAGCTGCATCGGTATGATGGCAGAATAGACAAACAGACAGATCAACGTAAAGAAAGATTTCTTGCGTGTAATTGAATTCAAGGACATCTGGTCAGTTTACCAAGTGTTAAGATACGGTTTTGTAATGATTTTACTTACGAAAACATTGTTTGAATAGTAGTATACCTGAATCTGATAAAATTGTCAAGAAGAAAAAATAGAATGAAACAGATAAACACTACTTGACAATATATCATCAGAGTGATAGCATATTGTTCGTTGACAAAGTTGAACATACCTATTCGTAATTAAGTATCATTTAATACATAAGGAAAGGGAGTAATATGGCAAGAGTACCAATTGGTTTAGAGTTATTTTCTGTTCGTAATGAATTAGCAGCGGATGCGCGCAATACAATAAAGGCTGTCGCTGAAATGGGATATGAAGGTGTAGAATTTGCTGGACCCCCACAGCATCCCGCAGAAGAATTGAAGGGTTATCTGGATGAGTTCGGTTTAGTCTGCTGTGGCTGGCACACACCATTCAACCTTGTTCAAGAAGACACACTCGCTGATACTATAGAATTTAACGAAATACTTGAGAATCGTTATATCATCGTTCCAGGCATTCCAGGGAATTTACGTCAATCGCGTGCGGATTGGCTAAAGTTAGCCGATTTTTTCAACGAACTTGCAGACAAACTTGAACCGCACGGTATGGTAACCGGTTATCATAATCATCATGCAGAATTCTCTCCTCTTGACGGTGAGATTCAGTGGGATACCTTCTTTGGAAATACGAACAAAGGTGTAGTGATGCAATTGGATATGGGTAACGCGCTCAGTGGAGGTGCGGACCTTGTTGCGATTTTGAAGAAATATCCCGGTCGCGCAGGTACGGTGCATCTAAAACCTTATACCTTATCTGAAGGTGAAGCGGATCGGCATAAGGGTTTTCGCCCAATTATCGGAGAAGATAGCGTGCCGTGGGAAGAGATTTTCAATATCTGTGAAACAACTGGTGGCACGCAATGGTATATCGTTGAATACGAAAGCGATGCTTATCCGCCATTAGAGGCTGTTGAACGATGCCTGAAAGCACTAAAAGCAATGGATAAATAGGCATCATCTGCAGAATAATTTCTAATCAATTCAGATAATTTTCATTTTTTTTCAGATTATGCACGTTTTCAGCATTCAAATTACGTCTTTAATAATCAAGTGATTAAAACAATCGTTCTGCATAACGATTTCGTTCAATGTCTGAAGACCTAATGGAGAAAAAATGATTATCAAAATTAAACACACCATCGTAGTTTTATTCCTTCTTTGC
>VXOP01000412.1 GCA_009839975.1 Candidatus Poribacteria bacterium | reverse complement strand
ACAGGTCGCGATTCGGAGATCGCTCCTACAGGTTTTCTGTGCATATTTTGCCAAAAACTTTACACATCCATAATTCAACAGTATTCTTTCAAAAAAATATACAAATGTGCTAAAATATACTAAAAATTGATAAAAGGAGTCTTTGGATGACAAACTTAAACGTTGGAATAGTTGGACTCGGCTGGGTCGCAGGTGCACATATTGAGGCATTTAAAGCGGTGAATGGAGCTGATGTCACCGCTATCTGTTCACGACGCGAACACGAGGAATCTGTCTTAGAAAAGACCTACGGCACCCCGCTAAAAGCTTATACAGACTATGAAAAAATGCTCGCTGATCCCGATATACATATTATTGACATTTGCACACCGCATCCCTTTCACGCGGAACAGGCAATCGCAGCAGCAAAAGCAGGAAAACACCTCATTATTGAAAAACCGATCTGCCTGACGTATGAAGATGCTTTGGCTATTCGTGATGCAGTGAAAACAACAGGTGTCAACGTCTGTGTCTGTTTTGAGTGCCGGTACAGCGCACATTTCACGATGATACGATCCGTAATTGATAACGGATTACTCGGTGAGCTTCACTATGCTGAAGTAGATTATTATCACGGAATAGGACCGTGGTACGGTCAATATGAATGGAATATCAAGAAGGATTTTGGTGGAAGCACCTTGCTCACGGCGGGATGTCATGCGCTTGATGCACTTCTCTTCTTTATGGATGGCAACGTTGAAGAGGTCACCAGTTATCATACACAATCTATTGGGGAAGCATTTCAACCTTATGAATACAAGACAACCAGCGTAAGCCTTTTGAAGTTTGAAGGTGGTCAGAAGATCGGTAAGGTAACCTCCTGTGTCGATTGTTTGCAGCCATACTATTTCCACATTCACCTTGTAGGTAGTGAAGGAAGTCTGCTGGATAACCGTATCTACTCGGCAAAACTGAAAGGTATGGACAAAAGCAGATGGAGCACGCTGGAAACCTCACTCATTGATTCTGGTGATGTAAGTGATCATCCTTATGAACCCCAATTTCAAGCATTCATTGATAGCATTGCAAGAAATGAACCAATGCCGTTGACAGATTTTGATACCGCCTTTGAAACGCATCGTGTAGTCTTTGCAGCTGACCAATCTGCAGATGCAGGGGGACGCACAGTCAAGCTGTCCGAACTTGCAGTTTAGATGTGATATTATATAATCTGATGACCGCAAAATCACCTTCATCTTTGGTTAGGAGTTGCTTTTTCTGATGGATACTGATATTATAGATTTTATTCAGATAGAGGGAATTATTATGACAAATACACCAATGAATATCGGTGAGTATCTTCTGAAAAAACTAAAAGACTATAAAATCGACCACATTTTCGGCATTCCTGGAGATTATGTAGTTCAGTTCTTTGATATGATTGAACGGAGCTCTATTCAACAAATCGGTACAACACGAGAGGAAACAGCAGGATTTGCTGCAGATGCTTATGCTCGGACAAATGGCATGGGTGCTGCGTGTGTAACCTACGGTGTCGGGGGTTTATCTATGATAAACGCTGTCACCGCTGCTTACGCCGAAAAATCACCACTCGTTGTCATTAGCGGAAGCCCAGGGATAAATGAACGTGCCGAGGAAGCACTATTACACCATAAGGGGAAAGATTTTTTTACACAACAACATATCTATGAAGAGATAACTGTTGCATCAGTATTACTTGACGATCCTTTCAACGCCTTCAATAAAATAGACAGAGTGTTGGACGAAGTCTATTGGCATAAACGTCCGGGTTATATTGAATTGCCACGCGATATGGTAGCGGAACAAGGAACAATCCACCAACGGCCTTCAACCAGTAGACACAACAGCGACACTGAAACGCTGGATGCTGCTTTATCTGATGCAATTGCATTCATAAATCAATCCGAAAATCCGGTCATTTTAGCAGGCGCAGAACTACATAGATACGGCTTTCAAGATAAACTACTTAGGCTTGCTGAAGAAAAACAGTTCCCAGTGGTGACAACGTTGTTGGGGAAATCGGTGATGCCAGAAGCACATCCGCTCTATTTGGGTATTTATGGCGGGGCAATGGGCAGAACAGAGATCACAACCCTTGTCGAAACCTCGGATTGTCTGATTATACTTGGGGCATTTATGACCGATGTGAACCTTGGGATCTACACGGCAAACCTCGCAAGAAGTCGTTGTGTCTATGCTACTTCGGATAAAATCAGAGTCTGTTACGCCACGTATGAAGATGTTACGTTTGAAGATTTCTTAGACGGTTTATGTTCATCACAACTCCACAAACGTCCAGAGGCAAATTTGGAATGGGTACTGGAAGTGGCAGAACCCTTCTCTATGGTCCCCAAACAAACAATAACAGTGAAACGTCTATTCCAACATCTTAATCAATTTCTGTGTGATGACCACACGGTTATTCCCGATGTAGGGGACTGTCTTTGGGGTGCATCCGATTTACGCCTTCCAGAACAGACAGAATTTATTTCTCAGGCATACTATACCTCTATGGGATTTGCAATTCCCGCTGCTGTGGGAGTCCAATTAGCTAAACCCAACTCAAGACCACTCGTTATTGTTGGAGACGGGGCATTCCAAATGACAGGTACTGAACTCTCAACGACTATCCGTTATGGACTTAACCCAATTATTCTTGTTCTAAATAACCATGGTTACGGAACAATGCGTCCTCTCATTGAAGGTAGTTTTAATGATATATTAAATTGGCGTTATACGCACCTGCCAGAAATGTTAGGAGCAGGACGCGCGATTGCTGTCCAGACTGAAGGTGAATTTGAAATTGCAATGCGTGCCGCTCTTGAAGAGACGAAACATTTTGTCCTAATTGAGGTAATACTAGAAAAAACTGACATGTCACCTGCACTTACACGGCTAGCTGAAAAAGTGTCTGAGAAAGTTTGAGTCTAAAGATATAGATACCTGCATCTTCAAAAAACTTATACGTTCTTTCTATGCCATTCCTGCACGGCTTTTGGGATTTCTTGAAGGTTCTCTATTGTTGTCTGGAGGGGAATAGCACACTCTGGTCCAATCAGAGGCACACCAGCTTCAAGGTTCTTTATTACCTCTGCATTTACATCTTCCGGTTCTTTGGCAAAAAGTGTTTCGGGGTTGTTGATATTGCCAACTAATGCAATACGTTCTTGCACGATGTCCATCGATTCTTGCGGTTCATTTTTGGAATCATAATGGAAGGCTGCCATACCGGTCTGTGCAATGTATTCCATCCGGTCAACAGTGCGTCCACAGATGTGTAAGATGAGAGGTATCGGAATCCGTTCCACGAATTCTATATGTAGGTCCCGGAGATAACGTTGATAGTATTCTCCACTGACAAGGTCGCCTGTCGCATGATCCGGGAGCGTGAGAGCATCCGCACCCGCTTCTATTTGAGCAATGCCGAATGCCACCGTCGCTTCCTTCATCCTGTCTAAGGCAAGTTTTGTTTTACCAGGATCATCAAGTGATAGGAGTAGAAACGGCTCAACACCGAAGCAGTGATACCCAAGCGACCAAGGTCCCATCGTCTTACCAATAACAGCGACTTCATCACCGTATTCCTTCTTCAGAATCTTAATCGCTTCAAGTACACATTGGGTATCCGGATGCGTTAGGAAATCTTTTGGAATAGTGATGTCGTCAACGTCTTCCCAGATCGGTTCCCGCATTTTGACAGTAGGCCAATTATCCTTCTGTTCCCACTGTATCTTGCATCCGAGCGCACTTGATTCTTGGATAATTGTGAACACTGGCATAATGGTGTCAAAACCGAGTTCAGTATAACTTGTAGCAGCAAGCCTTGCCATGAGTTCCGGTTCACGATTCGCCTGTGGGAAAGGCGCGTCAACCAAGTCCATCAGTTCAACGGTTGCAACGGAGGTCGGATTGCAAACCGGGGTGCAGTCAGTCGGTTCGTTGCGGAGTGCTGCTAACACACGTTCACGACCTGTCATAGATTTGACGATTTGATTGTTTTCTGCATGCATAGTATCTCCTTATGTTTGCTGACTCGGTGCGGATAATACACCGCGAGAAGCACTCGCTTCCTCTTGACGTAAGATGACTCGGACGTTTGGGGCCCGGACCAATAACAGTCCAACTAATGCATCGTGAGAATGACCACAAGAGAAGTTGATACTATCATCTGAGTTTTCTGCATCGGTATTCATCTCACCCAATTTTTTCAGACCGCCTGCAATTGCAGCGACCCTTCTTGTTGCACTACGACCCTCTCCGTTTGAACTAACATTATAGATACCATTTCCGACAGACTCTACAGAAATAGTCAACTGAGATTTCTTGTCAAGTATCTGCAAGGGACGAGGCTCAACGGGTGCGTCTGATGGGTATTTGCATGCTTCTAAGAATACGCGACGGCATGCAGCTTCATGTCTTGCACCACACGGAAAGCAGAGCAAACCATCAGAAATTTCCTGCATACCACCTAAGATGCACATTGACTTCATAACCGCTTGAATACGGTCTGGAACACCATCTAATCGGCTATACGTATGTACCCGGTAAACCGTCCGGGCATGCAACTGTTGGCGATAAAGGGCAAGGGTAATATCCTTGAAATGTGTGTCTATCGGTACAAGCTCAACGCGACGACCGATATTTACAATGGATGCCATAGTTAACTTTGGTGGAACAGTTAGCGAATGACAAACTTACCACCATAACTGTTATAAATATAACCGTACGCTCTTTCCGATACCTTCCGAAGAATACTTGCACGTTGATTCACCCACGCACCGAAAGAGATACGACGTCTTCCGTAGGGTTTGCTGGTGTCTTCAATCAGTCCCGTGAAAACATAAGGACGAAGTTTTCCTTGCGGGTCCCGCATAACAATTATACCGCTATCTCCTATAAGTCCGTAGACAGTACCGGTTTTGTTGTAGACTTTTGCAGATGCTGGAATTCGGGTTTTCTTGTAGATGTAATCTCCGTTCGGAAGCTCAAGATAGTACTTCATTTTCTCGTAAAACGGAAGATTTTTGTGCCACAACTGGACATAGAACTTATTTAGGTCCTGGGCACTTGTCTTGTTCCGGTAGGTGCGTCCGTTCAGTGGAATGGTTTCAACAATTAGTGTCTGCTCAAAATAAGGATAGTTCGCTTTCAGAATTCTTTGTGCTCTTGATGGACCCCCGACTAACCTTATAAAATGGTTCGTTGAACGGTTTGAACTGAACCTTATCATCTGTCTCAAATGATATTTATTTGTATTGTTATGTGTCAAACGTTTCTGCTTCACCTCATGAAAATAGACAAGCATGACGAAGTTTTTTATTAACGAAGCCGCCATTCTCGGTGTATCCTCGTTAATTGACACTAATTTTTTGCCTCTTGAGAGATCATAAACAACAAAACTGGTTCTTTCAGTTGATGCCAATGAACCTCTGCGACGGAATTGCTTAACAAAATCATCTATATTCTGTTCAAGGGGGGAATCAATTGAAGGATCGTATTTTGCATGAGTTGTTGTAGATATACAGAGTAAGACTGCGAGCCCACAACAGACCAAAAATCCGAAAGAAGTGTAAAGATAGGTTTTCATCAGTTTTGTCTTCCTCTTTTTATGTATGGTTTTGCCAATATTGGGCAAAATTGGGTATGAATGCTTATGTTTGTAAAAATGCTTAGATTTTGCTTACATTTTATTTCAGTGGTAATCGATAACAAGCTGCTTCTCGGCTGTTACGTACAAGTAAATAATTTCCCGCGATCGCGGGTGTGTTCCATGTCTGTCCAGTCAAAACTTGAAATTGACCAAGCTCAATATGTTCCTCTGGATTCGGCTCTAACAGCACAACCTTGCCTGACTCGGTGAGTACTAATAGGATATCTGAAATTAGAAGCGTCTGACCATGTCCGTAACGGCCCTTCTTCCACTGTCGGCTTCCATCAGTAGGGTTTATGCACGTGAAGATGCCATCATCAAGAGCATACAGATAATCTTTGTAGTAAATTATCGTTGTGAATTTTGCTTTAAGACGGATTGTTTTCCATACTAATTTAACGTTAAGTTCTGTTGATAAGTTTCCTTTTGTAATTTGAAATAGTTTAGTGCCGATTCCATAGGCAGTTGAGACAAGGAGCCTGTCACCCGGTAGCGGCGTCGGCTGTGTAACACACTCTACACCAGCTGGCCACGATTGCTTCCATAGGAGATGACCTGTGTTAGGATCATGAGACGTGATGAGTCTATTGTCAAATAAGACAACTTGTGGTGTTCCCGCCAAAGTTAGAAGTACAGGTGAACTATATGCACTCTGAACCCTATGTCCGGTCCAAGCGATTTCGCCTGAATCCTTATAGTATGCAACGGCTCCACCTGCACTCACAATAACAAGCTCATCATAAATTAAAGGCGAAACACTTACACCCCACGGTGGTGCTTCGGCTCTATTCTCATCAAAGATGTTGGTAGACCATATCTGTTTGCCAGTTTCAAAATCCAAACAGTTTAGGATACCTGTTCCCCCAACAGTATAAACACGATCACCGTCAACAGTCGGTGTTGCGCGTGGACCGAGTCCACCAAGGGATGTATAGTATCGTGCAAGATCCTTGTGTGTCCACTTCTCCTGTCCAGTGTAAAAGTCATAGCATACGACTTTTTCCCATTCGTCTTCCTGCTCCTGCGTGATCGCAGATCCGTTTACAACTGCAAAACCTGACCAACCCGCACCGACAGGGATACGCCAAACTAATTCAGGAGGGGTATTCTTCCAATCTGTGTTGAGATTGATACCGCTTATCGTTGCGTTCCTATCCGGACCAAGAAATTGTGGATAATCTGTCAGAAAACTTGCTTCGGAAACGTCTAAGTAGGACAATCCTACCTTCGATTCCGTTTCGCTTCGCCACCGCCATTCAAACTTTGGCACAAGGTCCCCGCTGAACCCGTTAAAACGGAATAAAACTACAAACAACGTGATACATGAAAGGATAGCACTAAAGGATACGAATTTAACACGTGATGTTAAACGGGAAAAACCAAGTAACCAAACTATCAGGAGAAGAAACGCAATTGTAAGGATGAGAACCGTAAGGGCAACTTTATTCTGTCGATGCGCTGCATCCAGTAACCACACTATCCCGATCGCTAAGACGGTGAGGATAAAGATGGTGGTTAATGGCCACAGACGAATGTTTTTTATACTTGATGTCATGAAACAGAAAACTTGCCCTTCCAGTTCAATTACTAACCTAACTTATATCATAAATTAAATGTGCATTATTTGTCAAGTGTAATTCAGCAAAATTATAAAGAT
>VXOP01000288.1 GCA_009839975.1 Candidatus Poribacteria bacterium | reverse complement strand
GATAAAGTCATTGGGTATATAGTCTTTTATGTATTTAGTGGAGAAGGTCATATTCTTAACATCGCGATAGACACTGGATACAGACGGCGCGGTATCGGCAAATACCTGCTTGAATTCGCTCTGGAAATCATCAAAAAAAACGATGTGGAGGAAGTATATCTGGAAGTTTCTGTTAAGAATACCGCTGCCTTAGAACTCTACAAAAAGTATCAATTTCAAGTTTTTGGGGTAAGGAAAAGATATTACAGTAATGGTGACGATGCTTATGTCTTATGCAAAGAGATGAATGATGAATAATGTCATCTCATTATGAAGATTAAATAAATAATCAGGTAATTCTACTAATAAGACTCATCGTAGGAGTAAGGTTTCGTAGGGGCGGGGTTTCCCCGCCCGCGTATTACCCAATTAATAACTTAGTCTTCATTTTGGGATGTTGGTCACTGAATTAGGAGAGATTGAATCATGTTTATCGGTTTAGCGAGTCATGTTTATGCGGCAAATTCTGCGGATAATGAACTCTCCCTTTCAATTCGCAGACAGGAAGCGCGGACAGTCGGTAGAAACGGATGGAGAATTATTGAAGAAGAGGCGCGCTGGAATACCTCTGAAACCGCTATCATCGTTGTTGATATGTGGAACGAACACTGGTCCTGGGGAGCAACCGAAAGGGTTAACATCATGGCTCCGAGAATGAACATCGTACTACAACGTGCAAGGGAACGCGGTGTACATATAGTTCATGCCCCCTCTGACACGATGGACTTCTACGAGGATCATCCTGCTCGTAAACGTATACTTGAAATGCCACATGCCGATACACCAAAAGAACGTAAAATGCCGGACCCTCCCCAACCCGTTGATGCATCTGATGGTGGTTCAGATACTGGCGAAACAGAAAGCTACAAGGCATGGCACCGTCAACATCCTGAAATTGACATTGAAGAAACGGACTATATTAGTGATAATGGACAAGAGGTCTATAACCTTATCGCACATATAGGAATTGAAAACATCATATATATGGGAGTTCACACGAATATGTGCGTTTTAGGACGTTCATTTGCCATTAAACCCATGGTCAAATGGGGAATTAATGCTGTCTTAGCAAGGGATTTAACAGATGCTATGTATAATCCCTTCAAACCCCCTTATGTGAGTCATGAGGAAGGGACGCGTCTCATTATAGAATACATAGAGAAATTCTGGTGCCCAACTATATTGAGTAGTGATCTCACTTCAACAAAACCGGATTAGGTATTCAACTTTGTCATTAAAACACCATATTTACCAAAGTAAAACGAATTAACACATTTCAATAGGAGTATCCAAATGTTATATAGAATAACTCTTTTCATTTTCCTATTTTCACTTGTAGTCCTTACCACAGGATGCCATGTCCTGCTTTCAGAACAGGAATGGAGTGAAAACTATACGCAACTTGATGGCGCAAGAGCTACAAGTCCTCAGATGATTGATGGAAATTATCATACTGTCGGAATAACGCAACCATTTTCTGCTCCCCAAGGCATTTATAGATTTAACGCCGGGTCAGAGGTAATAATTACCTTACCAGAAAAGAAGTCGATTCGAAAAATCGTAATTCACTCCGATAATATTAAGGAATTTAATCTATATGCTGATAAAGGTGGAACTGCACTTAATGATACAGACTGGCAAGTGATCAAGGAGGTAAAAAGTGTCAAATCATACCCATTGGAAATATCAATTCCCTTTGCGTTCCCAACAGACAGAATACGGTTGGTTGTATTAGATACAGCCAACGATGCATCACTGTGGCGAAGGGCAAAGGCAAAGTTTTATCAAGGTGATATGTCACTTTTAACTTTTGGAGGAGTTGCTGAATTTAGACGCAGCATTGCAGGAAGAATCAGTGAAATTGAAATCTACGGGTTTAAGTCTGCTGAGGAAACTGCAGCTGCTAAATCGGACCCGCAACGAGAAGATGAACTGGACGCTATATTAGATCAAACCAAATAGAATGATGTCTAATCTCATATAGCATCTATAACTGACAGAATATGTCATTCAAAGGAGAACACAAATGTTAAATAGAATTTTCCTTTTTTCCTTGCTTATTTCCTTCTGTCTACTAACAGCAGGATGTAGTGTTCTGATCTCAGAACAGGAATGGAGTGAAAACTATGCCCTTCTCAATGGTACTCAGTCAACAAGTCTACAAATGATAGATGGCGATACTGAGACTGTTGGTGTAGCAAATTCAAATAATCAATCGGTATCCATTTCAAAATCAAATTCATCTCCAGAAGTCGTCATCACCTTACCAGAGAAAAAAGTAATTCGACGTATTGTCATATACTCAGATAACATCAAGAAATACAACTTGTATGCGGATAAAGGTGGGAGTGCAATAGCCAATTCAGATTGGCAGTTGATAAAAGAGGAAAAAAGTGTGAAATCAACACAAGGTAAAATTGTCATACCTGTATTATACTCATTCCCAACAGACAAAGTCCGTCTTGTAGTATTGGGAACAACAGATGACGCTGCTTTGACTCGTAAAGAAAACGCAAGTGGAGTACGGGCTATACGTGCATCACAACAAAGCGGGTCTACGTGAGGTCCTGCTGGATGTGAGACCGGTGGTCTTGTAAGACGACGCGCAGCTGCCAAAATCCGTGAAATCGAGATTTATGGGTACAAAACTGTTAAAAAGAAAGAAGTTGACCCTATCAGCGTTGCACAAGAATATGACATCGATCCAATGTTGTATTAGAAAAAGATAAAGACCTATCAGATATCGCAGAATTCCACCGAATAGGAATTTTGCGATATCCTGATGGTTTATTATCACAAGTCATTTATCATTTCTTTCAAGCAAGTCTTCAATGAAATACTTTGCCTACGGTTCAAACCTTAATCAGAAGTATATGCAGTGGCGGTGTAAAGATGCCTTGTCTCTTGGTACACATACGCTACAAGGATACCAACTTGTCTTTCGCTTCTATGCGGATATTATTCCTTCACAAGACAATGCAGTAAAGGGTGGACTCTGGGAAATATCTGAAAATGATGAGATCGCATTGGACAGGTACGAAGGATATCCGGATTTATATGACAAGTATTATGAAGATGATATTATGTTCTACCGTATGTGTGATGAGAATCGCAATTACGGTTTACCCTCAAACGGTTATCTTGAAGACTTTCTGGCAGGTATGGAAGACTTTGGACTTGATCCACTTGTAGACTTAAATGCAAATCTTGGAAATAGTCCCTCACAAGCAACTCACAGTAAGGGAGATAATGTAGCGTATGCTATGCAGATTATTGCTGATGCATTGGGGATAGAACTGTAAGGTCAGAGGATAGTCAACTCATCCTCATCTCCACTCTCTCTCAATACTTGATCTAACGCTGATGCGACATCACCAAAGGCTTCTGCTTGATGTGAATCTGGGTGTCCTGCAACGATAGGAACACCAAGGTCTCCCGCAGTGCAAACTTCAGCATCAAGAGGTATCTCACCCAAAAATGATACGGCAAATCTCTCGCTTGTTTTTTTACCACCATCTGATTTGAATATTTCTGTCTTTTCATTGCAGTGTGGACAGCGGAAAAAACTCATATTCTCAATGATCCCCAGAATCGGAACACCCAAACGTTCAAACATGGCGACACCTCTACGTACATCAGCTAATGCAACATCTTGAGGGGTAGTGACGATGACAGCACCCGTCAGTGGTATTGCTTGCGAAAGTGTCAGTGCAACGTCCCCTGTTCCAGGTGGTAAATCAATAATTAGGTAATCCAATTCACCCCAATCCACATCACTGAGAAATTGACGTATTGCACTATGTAGCATTGGACCGCGCCAGATCATTGCCTGTTCTTCGGGTACCATAAACCCTATTGACATCAGTTTTATGTCATGTCGAACAAGGGGTATCAGTTTACGTTCTGGACTGGTTTTAGGATTTTCCTGTATCCCCATCATCGTAGGAATGCTGGGACCATAGGCATCGGCATCCATGAGACCCACCTGTGCACCAGTCTGTGCAAGTGAAATCGCCAGATTGGTCGCAACAGTAGACTTACCAACACCACCTTTACCACTTGCGACTGCAATCTTATACTTAATGTTTGGTAAAGTAATGTTCTGTTGCGGTGCTTGTTGTCGTGCCTGTTGTTGTGGTGTCGTCTGTGGAACGGGTCTTTGTTGTCCCTTACCAGAAATCTCTGCACCACTGATGACTTTAAGGTCAGGATGCGGTTTTATCTGTTTATCAGTTTTTTCTTTCTTTCCATCACCCTTTTTTAAAAATCTCAATGTTTTTCTCCTTATTATACAACGGGCGAGGTGACCTCGCCCCTACGGTGGGTGTTCTTCGTCATCGGTATATGCGGTGAAATGTCTCATTAATTATTCACTTTACTATAGATAAGTCTACGTAATAATGCCATATTTTTTGCTGATTTGCCAATCTTTTTCGTTTACTGGAGAAAAACACGTCAGACGTTCTCCTATTTTTGATACCATTTTTATGGAGTTTCGGGTATAATACGCACAAAATAAAATGATGAAAGGTCTATTCTAATGAACATACTCATGTTACGACATTCTGCTGGTTTTGAACACAGTTACTTGCCGGATGCTGAAGTTGCTCTGAAGGAAATCGGTAAGGCAAATGGGTGGAGAGTTACCACTACACACCGATGTGATCGCATCAATGCAGATAACTTAGCAAAACAAGATATAGTCGCATTCGCGACAACAGGTAATTTACCATTCAACGAATCTCAGAAAGAAGCATTATTGGATTTCGTCCGAAATGGTAAGGGTTTCTTCGGCATACATAACGCTACCGATACTTTCTATGATTGGAAAGAATATGGTGAAATGCTCGGTGGATACTTCAATGGACATCCTTGGCATCAAGAGGTAAACGTCATCGTTGAAGACACTGATCATCCAGCGACACGGATGCTTGGAAAGAGTTTCAAAGTCGTTGACGAAATCTATACTTTTAAGGAGTGGAGACGAGAAAACACACATGTCCTGATGCGTTTAGACAACGATTCCATTGATGTCTCTCGTGGTAATCGAGACGATGACGATTATGCACTCGGGTGGTGTCATCCTTACGGTGAAGGACGCGTCCTGTATACTGCCTTCGGTCATCCTGATGCTCTCTGGAGTCAATCTTGGTTTCGCGAGCACATTGTCGGTTGCATTAAGTGGGTAGGTGGTTTGGAGGATTAAGAACTTTAGTGTTGATGGTGCGATAAGGATATCGCACCATAAGCGTCAATTTAAGGAAAATACGAGACCCATAATACCCCAGGCCGGTAGGTGCGATTTCCTTATCGCACCAGAACTTTAGCGGAAACCCTCAATGAAACAAGTTTACCATAATCTGTTTCGTCCGAATAAAAGATAAAAGGCAGGTACCCAAAATAGAGGATACCTGCCAATTAGATATTTATGTGTCAGTGACTATTGTGCTCTTGTGGTTACGCTATTTGCGGTGTAGCCTGCCCCCACGCTATTCACTGCGCGCACCTGGAACTCATAAGTGCCATTACTGATAAGTCCCGTAACCGTTGTAGACGTGCTACTCACAGATTGCCATGAAGACCAAGACTCCCAAGTACCTGCATAGTACCGTCGATACTGGTATTCATAACCCGTTATTGCCGAACCCCCATCAGAACTTGGTGCAGACCATGACAAACTGACGGACCATCTGCTCGTGCCTGGGGAAGCAGTGACAGATTGCGGGATACTCGGTGCTGTCGGGTTACTCACCGACACCGTATAGGTTTCCTTACTTTGCCAAGACATGTCTGACCATCGGTAAATATCCGCTGCAAAAATGAAATCTCCGGTATGCATGGTACCGCTTGGAAACACATAAGTGAGTGATGCTGTCGTTGATGTTCCGTCACCGTAGTCATCTTCTAAATAAGTGCCGCTTTCACTGGTATCCCAAGGTGTCTTCACATACCAATTCACACTGTAATAAGGTTCAGCGGTTGCAAGATTTAACGTGACACTATCGCCAGGTTGAGGTGTCTGATTAGGATCAGAGGGAGAAATCCCGCGTTGGGGAGGTGGATCCGGTATGCCATTAGGATTATGTTTCCAGGGGATAAAACTATCTGCCCAAGCCGCTGGCCCCTCACTCACATTCTCATTTTTCTTATAGGCAGTTATACCTCCACTAGTCGTACTCTTATGTACAGATATTCGACAATCAAAAGTACCAAGGACCTCACCTTCTACCCTAGCTCGAGCATAATAGACACCTTCAAAACGACCACTAACATCTGGGTTTACTATCGTTTCTTCAGGGGTATTTGCAATAACTCCATAAGTTCCTTTGTATTCATCGCTATAGCATTTTACTCTTGATTGGGCTGTCCTGTGATGAACACCGTTATCCTTATTCTTGGCTGATATCCGAGACTTTGAGTCAACGATGGGGTCAGCATCTGGGTTATCATCGGAACTAACAGGGTCCCTGTCATAGGCCGTTGCATAAGCATAGTCGTAAGTCTCTGTATTGAAACCCGCATACTCCCGATTTCCTTCTGTGACAACATCCTGTGCAAAAGCCGAACAACTTATCATTACGAAAACGACTAAGCAGGTTAAAATTTGCTTCATCATAAGAATTAACTCCTTAAAGGTTAAGAAATTTATACGGGTCTATACCCGCATTATCATAATCAATAACTGTAAAGTCCGCAGGTATCATGCCAGACTCGTCCATTTGATCAACAACATCATCAGATAGATCCTTCGGATGTCCTATAATTCTAATTATATCTTTGCCATTATCGCTCCACTTGATATAAACTGTACCACGCATAATAGGATACAATAACCCGTTTTCTTCAACAATACCATTAGTACGTTGACCTTCTTCCCATAATTTGATTCGGACACGTGTCATTAATTCGTAAATAGGAAGATCGTCATCATAGCTAGACCAGTTGACATCTGTGGGGTAATCCTCTGGCACTTTAGGATAAGGACCAAAACCAAATGGAGACACAGGCACATCTGCTGTCTCTGTGTTCTGTGTGTGGGTTTCAACTCTAGACGATTCTGTCTTATCCGTTTGAGACGACTCTATGTCTTTCTTCATAAGGATAGTCTCGATTCTTTCTCTCTTTGCGGATTGCGTTGTGCTTTCCACAGAGGTTAAATCAGCTGCTTGCACCGTTTTGCTGTGCGTATCGGAGACCTTTTTTTGCCTTTCCGATTGCTGCCGCATTTCTTCGGTTTCAGCTGCCATTCGTCTATAGGGTGCCAGTTCATGCTGATACCACAAAACACAGGATACGGCAATCACTATCACGAAGATTATGCCGCCGAGTATCCACTTGTTCGTGAAAACATCTCTA
>VXOP01000014.1 GCA_009839975.1 Candidatus Poribacteria bacterium | reverse complement strand
GCCTTAAGGAGAGCTGAAAGAGGCGGCAGCAGAGAAATACCACCAACGAGTTTTGATGTCTTTGAATGTGGGAATTCAGAAGGTATCTTAGTGTTGAGTCAACTCGCTAATGACCCCCGAATCGGAAGGATTAATACTGAGATCTTAAAAATTAAAACCGATGATACCTATAAAGGCGTGAAAGATACAATACGTGAAAGGAAAATCAGAATTGACGAAGATCCACAGTTAGTCGTTGAAGTCACACAATGGTGGGAATGGGGATTCATCACCGGGGGCAAGTCGCTTCAGAAATGGCTCATCGGGGCATTGTTAAGCCAACCCTCCGAGCATCCTGTGTTTCTTGTCAAGAGAAAAAACGAACAGGAGGAATGGGTTTCCCTAAACAACAGTGCACATAAATCGCCTAATCTAAAGGAAGAATGGGAAAAGCAGCTGAAGTTGAATCAAGCTGAAGGCAAACCTATTGATGAATTGGTCGTTACGATGCCAAGTAACCAACAATCGGTTTCATTAGACACAACATCCGAAACATTAGACACCCCCATCTATACTGTTTTTCGCGCGGACATCCTTCGCGCGCCTTATACAGTCCCCAATCAATTACCTTTTGTAGAGCTCATTATTGCCTATTCACACGAAGAACGTATTCAATGGCAAGATCGTATGCTGATCATACTCTTTTGGAGTGTGGGTGCTGGTGCGATCTTAGTATACTGCAGTAGTTTCCTCGTCAGTAGACGAATTACAAGACCCATCGCAGAACTACAGAAAGGCGTTAATGAGATCGGCGAAGGAAACCTATCCTATCAAATTGCCGTTGAATCTAAAGGTGAAGTCGGGGAACTCGCTGAAGGATTCAACAACATGGCATTTGCATTGAGAAAAAGTTTGGAGGAACACAGATCCGCCGAAAGAATCGCTGTATGGAGAGACGTAGCAAGACAACTGGCACATGAAATAAAAAACCCCCTGTTCCCAATACGTCTCTCAGTAGAAAACCTGCAAGCTGCAAAGGATCAACCAGAGATATTTGAGCGGATATTTAAAGAGTGCACAGACACAATTATTGAAGAAGTTGACCGCATACGTGGACTAATTGATGAATTCCATCAGTATGCAAGATTACCTGCACCGGATAGACATCCAATCAGTATAAATGAAATCGTAAATACCGTTGTCAAACTGTATATGGAATTGTCTCAAGCACAAAAAATTGAAATTGTCAAAGAACTGAGTTCATTATCACCGCTTTCATTAGACCGAGAACAGATGGAGCGTGCAATAGGTAACCTTGTAAAAAACGCGATAGAGGCAATGCCAAGCGGTGGTGTCCTCACGTTGCGCACCTTCGCTACCCCTATCTCAGAAGACTTCACTGAAGGTAGATTTGATAAAGAGAGTGAGACCCATATTGAGATTAAGGATACCGGACATGGCATGTCCAAAGAAGTATTGAAAAACCTATTTAACCCTGACTTTACAACAAAAGCTGATGGAACGGGTCTGGGTATGCCAATAGTCCGCCGTATCATCACAGTGCATGATGGAGAAATTGACGTACAATCGCGAGAAAACGTAGGTACCACTGTTCGGATTACATTCAAAAATAGTTCGTATCATACCGGAGAGAAAAAACTATGAGTACCATCCTCATCGTCGACGATGAAAAAAACATCCAGAAAACGCTCTCACAAGGACTCACACTAAAAGGATATAACACACTAACTGCCTCAAGTGGAGAAGAGGCATTGGAACGATGCCAATCTGAAGATGTTGACCTCGTCCTTTTAGACATCATGATGGAGAACGGAATAGACGGTATTGAAACATTGAAGAGATTGCTTCTGCAGGACCCGGGTCTCAATGTTGTCATGATGTCCGCACAGCAAGATATTGAAATCGCTGTAAAAACCTGGGAACTCGGTGCTAAGCATTACATTACTAAGCCAGCGAGTATGGATAAGATAATGTCCAACATAGATCCGTTCTTGGAATTATCAAGACTGACAAAAGAGAATAAATACCTAAAATCACAAATCCCTGAAGATGAAGAACTGATCGGTGAAAGCGAGGCGATAGCGATGCTGCGCGCTGAGATTCGGCAAGTTGCAGCAAGTGATCTTGGCGTACTTATTTCAGGTGAAAATGGCACTGGTAAACAACTTGTTGCAGAGGCTATCCACAAACATAGTAAACGAGCAGATAAGCCTTTTATTCCTCTAAACTGTGCTGCCTTACCTGAAGAACTCGTTGAGAGTGAACTTTTCGGACACGAACGCGGCGCATTTACAGGTGCTGATTCTATGCGACAGGGAAGATTTGAACTGGCTGACGGAGGTACACTCTTTCTGGATGAAATAGGAGATATGAGCCTTAAAGCACAAGCAAAAGTCCTTAGAGTACTTGAATATGGAGAAGTAGAAAGACTCGGCAGCCAACAGATCCGAAATGTTGATGTACGTATCGTTGCCGCAAGCAACAAAAACCTATCCGAAGAAATTCAGAACGGTATGTTCCGTACAGACCTATACTACCGACTCAGGATTGTACCTATTGACGTACCCCCCCTAAGAAAACGGTTAGATGATATACCTATTTTAGTTAATTACTTCGCTGATAGACTCCAAGAAAATATGGGATCAACACCCAAAATGTTCGATTCAAATGTATACACAGAGTTTCAGTCTTACCATTGGCCAGGTAATATCCGTGAACTAAAAAACATCGTTGAACGCCTACTCATTATGGTTGACAGAGATATTATACTCCCCTCGGATGTTGCGGATGTGTTGCCAATTGGGACAGATCAGACGCACGCTTCAGATGCTGCTGCAACCTATCAACGCAATACACCATTGAGCACAATGGTCGATGCTGCTGAATCACAATGTATTCTTGCTGCTTTACATGACAATGGATGGAATATTCGTCAGACAGCAGATGCGTTAGAGGTAGAGAGAAGCAATCTGTATAAGAAAATGAATAAATACAATATAGTTCGTCCAGATACTGAAAAGTAATTATTCAAGCAGGTACACACCTTAATCTACATGACATTTTGTTACGCGTATGCTATACTGATAATCTATAATCTTATGAATTGGAGTTTAATTTTGATGAGTAATGAATGGGTTGTATATGAAGGAACCGAAGGTCCAGGTAAGGGGAAACATATAGTCTTGGTCAGCGGAGATGAGGAGTATCGTTCCGAAGAAGCACTGCCAATGTTAGGAAAAGTGTTAGCAGTACATCACGGATTCAAATGCACTGTGCTATTCGCTATTGATCCAGAAACAGGTGAAATAAACCCGAATGTCAATTCAAATATCCCAGGACTGCATCATCTGGAATCTGCGGATATGATGATACTGTTCACACGTTTCCGTGAATTGCCTGATGAACAGATGAAATATATCGTTGACTATACGAATGCGGGGAATCCTGTGATGGGACTGCGAACTGCAACGCACGCTTTCAATTATAAAGAAAACCTTGAAAGTCCCTACGCAAAATATAGTTTTAACAGCAGAGAGTTTGAAGGTGGATACGGTAAACAGGTCTTAGGAGAGACTTGGATCAACCATCACGGACATCACGGAAAAGAGAGCGCACGCGGTGTCATTGATGAAGGACACAAAGACCATCCTATACTAAAAGGTGTTTCAGATATTTGGGGACCTTCCGATGTCTACGGTATTAGAGGACTAACGGGTGATGCACAAGTCTTAGTTCACGGTCAAGTCCTGACTGGCATGGAACCAACAGATCCACCGAAACCTGATACCCCAACGATGCCAATGGCATGGATAAAAACATATACCGGTGAAACGGGAAATACATCCCGCGTTTTCAATACCACCATGGGAGCATCTGTAGATTTAGAAAGCGAAGGACTCCGAAGACTGCTTGTGAACGGATGTTACTGGGGCATGGAAATGGAAGAAGATATACCTGATGTCAGTGTCGTTGATTATGTCGGAGATTATTCACCCACTTTCTTCGGATTCGGCACATTCAAAAAAGGGCTCACCCCCTCAGACTACGCCATGTAAATCAGTTTAACACCATAGCGGTAGGTGCGATTAGGAAATCGCACCTACCGGCCTGGGTATAACGGGTTCGTATTCTCCTTTAATTGACGCTAATGGCGTTCATCAGAGATCACCCAACAATTTAACCCAACGTTCCCACGCGGCTTTTGTAGTAGATTTTTGAATGTCGCTTGCATCTGCCATCATACCGCGTCTCAAGAACGCATGTCCAACTCCCTCATAAATCACCGGCTCATAAGTTACCTTTGCAGCATCTGCTGCAGCTTTAGTAGCATCAATCGTCGCATTTATACGGTTGTCGCTTTCACCGTAGAAACCGTATACAGGAGCCGTGATCTTGGGTACATCCTCTACTGATGGTGCAGAACCGTAGAAGACAAATGCACCCGCAATCTTATCTGAATGAACAGCGTATTGAAACGTCTGCTTTCCTCCCCAACAGAATCCTGAAACCGCTACCTTATCATTCGTTGATGGTAACCCACTAACATATTCACGTACAGCATCCAAGTCTGTATTGACACGGTCAGCTGATAGTCTACGAATCGCGCGACGCACATCGTCCCCTGATTCAAAACTATCTGTTCCGCCTCCATCAGGTCCCATTTCCGAAAGTAGGTCCGGGCAGATTGCGACAAAACCGTCAGCGGCAAGTCTATCAGCCACAAGTCGCACCCAATTGGTTAACCCAAATATTTCATGAATGACAATGACAGAGGTAGCCGCCTCTTTCACTTCTGGATATACAATAAAGGCGTTAAGCTTACGTTCATCTGTTACGGTGATCTCGACCCACTCTCCGTGTCGTGGCGACTCCTCAAGCTCAGTCTTAATCTCATCGGCTTCTACGCTAACTGTAAGAAACATACAAGTAGCAGACACAGTCAATAACATCAAACAAAATGTATTCATAATTCTCCTTGAAATGTAATTAGCAAAGAAGTTGGATTGCATCTTATTCAACTATAGTGAACTTCAGAATTAATGTAACATTCCACAACGGGCGAGGGAACCTCGCCCCTACGCTCGCTGGTCTCCGCCATCGGTGTACGATGCGAAATGTCTCATAAATTGTTAACTTTACTATAATCAACTTAATTGAAATTACTTTTGCTTAGTCTTGGGATTAATAATTGATTCAACGATCTTTACCATTTCCGATGCAGGTAATGGACTGGATAGGAAAAAATGGATACCTGAACTTGACCAGTTAAAGGCATGGGTCGGTCCACGACGGTATTTTCGAACAGGCGTGTCCCCAATCTTGATTACCTCTCCACCCCTATTCCGACCATCACGGTCCTGCCCCTTGTCAATCGTTTCATATAGATTAAAATCGAGCATACCATCTGTATATTTCAATTGAATTGGGTGGCTACCACGGTATTGGTGTTTATGTAAACTCTGAAGTTGAAAACCTTTAGGTAGGTACTGGGGTTTAATCAATTTTCTCGTGAGTACTTTTTGGGCTTCAGCAAGCGTGATCTCGGGTATGTTTCGACCTGGTGCACGACTAATCTCCTTTTCTATGCTCTTAAATCTTGCATCCACAGCCTTAATATCAAAACCGATACGTGTATATACGAACATATTTCTACGCACGCCTGCCGAGTCGAAATCTTCAACACGTAGTATTACACTATTCTTGCGTGCAAAATAGATATGTTTTGTCGGACGACTGGGATATTTAGGCCTAATGATTAAAAGGTCCGCTTGATGACCAGCAATTTTTTCTCCCCAAGGACGTCTTTCTATCTTATAGTTCTGTGCAATTAATTCTACCGCTTTCGTAGAGAATTGGCTTCGCTGTCGTTCCCACCTAAACTCTCTGTCTCTTCTCCGTCTATCCCTGCTCCTATCATTGGTATCCCGATCTCCTTCACGTCCCTGGTCTGTTGATAGTGTACTCTCTCCACCAACAGTGGGTAAAACCTTACGGTATGAATCCTTCAATGATTTATGTATGACCACCTCTTCAAGCGTCCGAGAACCGAATATCTTTAGACGGACACCGATATAACTTATACTCCGTTCTGCTTCCGCTATCTCTTTAAGCACAGGAACATCAGCATGTACAGAACATGTTAGTAATAACAGACATCCAGATGCTGTTAAGTAGAAGACATATACTGATTTAGTTAACATAGGTTCAACCAGAGTATTTAATTCCGCACTAATCTCCCAAGTAAAGATTAAGCAATGTTTCTGTGTCTTCGCTGAAATCCTCAGCATAAGTTGGAGGATCACTGATGGGGGAAGCTACGTTTGATTTCAAAGGACTATGATCTGCATGTTCTGATTGAAGTCCAAAGTAGAAATCAAGCAGGCCATCAGATTGCGGTGCGGGGGAATATGTAAAGAAAAAAACCGCAACAATGATGCAGACTGTAGAAAATGCAGTCGCACCAACGGTGAAAGGACGAAAAACCCAACGTTTGAAGACTGATACGAATCTTTCACGGGGTAATGCATCCATCTCCTGTATTTTCGTTAAAATAATGTCCTTCATGGAAGGGACGGGATGGACAAGGTTGGCAATACGTTGCTGGTTCTCTTTAAAATCTGCCAATAACATTTTGCACTCTTCACATTCTCGGAGGTGTGCGTTCACCTTCTCACGCAGTGGCGGTGCCAACTCGTTGTCTAAATATGCCGATAGATGTTTCTGAATACTTTGATGTTTCATTTTTTCATATATAAAAGATATGTGATGAATGATCACAGTTCTGATTTTCAGTCAAGAAAGATCTTTACCAATCAATACGTTCAAGTTCTTGTCGCAAAGCTTTTCTGGCTTCATGTAAACGGGATTTGACACGTCCAAGCGTACAGTTCAGAATCTCCGCTATCTCTTCATAAGATAGTTCACGTAATTCACGCAATACTAATATCGTTCTATAACTTTCTTTGAGTTTTCCAAGGGCAGCATGTAGTATTTCGGCCTGTTCGTTTCGCAATACTTCCTGCTCAGGTGTTACAGTATTAAGTGGAACCCAAGGTTGTGTATCATCTATCTCCATCGGGTCTGTTTTTCTACGTTTTTTCTGGTCGATCACATTGAGACATTTATTTTTTACGATTTTGTATAGCCAAGTTGAGAATCTTGATCTGAACTGAAACTTATGTATGTTTTGCCAAACGGAAAGGAAAACATCTTGTGTCGTATCCTGTGCATCCTCGCGATGTCCCAACAAACCGTAGGCAATATTGTAAACCCAGTGTTGGTATTGAACAATCAAGGTTCCCATTGCAGCAGGGTCTTTTTCTTGACAACGCAAGATTAATTCGCGTTCTTGTTCGGTATCGAATTCTTCCACTTGGACTATTTCCGAGTAGGTTTCCATATCAGCGGCTATTGTAATAGTCATTTATCTCCTCCAGTA
>VXOP01000296.1 GCA_009839975.1 Candidatus Poribacteria bacterium | reverse complement strand
CTATCATTAATATGCATTGTGATTGGGAGTTCCCATCTTCAGTCCCGTAGGGACGATATGTTTATAGAATTTTAAGAAGATACTATGACATTGCATTCTTTATGCACACCCCTCACCTAAGTTAACCTGACAATATCCTTCTTGACAATCTCTTTTGTATGGCTAAGGTCAGCGTGGGAAATCAGTTCCAATGTTTCGGGTGCTAACCGTTCTCTAACCTCTGGTGGCACGCGGCTTTCACCTCTGTCTTGGGGTCTGTAACGTAAGACGAGGAAACAACGATACCGGTCTTTCGGTTTCCAAGGTAACGCACCGTGGGTTAAAAGTTCAGAAATAATCAATATGTCACCAGCTTTTGGGGTGATGTTCTCAACACCGATCGGAATATTATCAACATCATCAACTGTGCCGTTGTTGAAGATGTGTTCAGGTCGGTCATATTCGGCTTTGTGTGAACCGGGAACAATCAACAACCCACCATCTCCCGGATTCACATCAGTCAAATAGGGAAAGACAACAAAATCATCACAATAGATCTTACCGTTTCGGTTTTCAAAACAGTTCCTATCCCGTCCATAGTCTTCCCGTGCGCAATGCAGACGTAGTGCATCACCACCTTCTGGCACCCCAATTCTGTCTGCGATCATCGTACCACGGGCAAGTTGTGGTTTATTGTCGGTTAGTTCCCTTATGATTTGCCAAGATGCTGGATGCAATGCAAGTGCTTCTAAAGCTCTTGAAAATGCAAAACCGTTAGGAAGGTGTTTACCGCTGGAGTCAAATCCATCGGGTAGTTCTTCAGTAGGGGTGTTGATATAGGTGTCCGCGGCTACCTGCGCAGCCTTTAACTCTTCACCTTGTATAGCATTTTCCAGATGTAAATATCCAGTAACATCAAAAAGATATCGTTGTTCAGGTGTCATCATATCATAACGCCTCAATTACACAGCGAAACCCAACACTTGTAACAGCGAAAGATGGTATATCCCGCAACCGATGGGTAACCCGCAGAGAGTCCGGGCCGCTGTACCATGATCCTCCACGAAACACCCGTGCGTTCTTGCATGTTTTGTAGTTTGAAAGTACCTCTTCAATACTTTCTCCGGCAATAGGATTTTCTGGTGGTGAAAATTCATAATAATCCGATTGATAGGCATCCAGACACCACTCACGCACATTGCCAACCATATCACACAGACCATAACCGTTTGGCGGATAACTGCCTACGGGAGTCGTGCGAATAGTAGATGTTCTTCCGTCCCAACGTATACCGTAGTTTGCCTTATACCTATCAATAGAATCTCCCCACGGATATGTTCTACCGACTAATCCACCGCGTGCAGCTTTTTCCCATTCCGCTTCGGTAGGCAACCGCTTTCCTGCCCATCGTGTGTATGCCATCGCTGCGTACCAACTAACAGCAACAACAGGATAATCTGCTTTGCCGACAGGAAACCCATCCTTACTCCAGAGTTTCAGGTAATTTCCATCATGATATTCTTGAGGTATACTACTCTTACGCCATTCGGGATTATGCTCAACAAAGACTTTATACTGAGCATTTGTTACCGTATACCTATCCATATAAAAATCGTCAATGTGGACAGAATGAATAGGATCTTCATCTTTTTCTCCAGTGGTGCTTCCCATTAGAAATGCGCCAGCGGGAATCAACACCATTTCGGCATCATCTTGACCAAGAACTACATCAAAACTCGGTTTGGGTTGATAATTTCGGTTATACCGTTCTCGTTGTGCGTCATCAGACAACACATCGTACGCTTCCGTCACCGCTCGAAAAGTAGCTGCAGCTGCCTTATTATCTGGATTTTTATCGGGATGGTATTTTAGCGCGAGTTGCCGGTAAGCCTTCTTAATCTCATCTGCAGAGGCGTCGCTGGATATTCTCAGAATAGAGTAATAGTCAGGTTTTGGCATTTTTTAGTTAATCAAGATTGGAGACATTTTATTGAATACCTAAAGCAGATTTTAGGCAATCATCTATCTGTTGCATTGCCGAATCTGAAAGTCGACCTATAACCTGAAGGATCAAGTTCTGATCTTGAGTGACAAGGTTTTCACACTGAACAATTGAGTTCATGTGCAATCCTGTCTGTTTTCCTTCTTCAGTTGATATATCAATAAAATACTGTGAAGATGATCCCACTCTACGACGAGAACTACTTGTAATAACAGCAAGAATTGTATCATCAATGTATTGATTCAGTACATCAGATTGGACAACTAATGTTGGTCGGACTTTCCTACCGGATCGATCACTATACGGAAAATCTATAAGGACAATCTCACCGCGCTGCACTTTCATTGCCCCTCCGCGGGTCCATCTCATTGTAAACATCCATCTCTGGATCATCCCAACCGGCACGGATTCCAGCTTGTACAAGTAACCATTGCTGTTCTTCGAATGTCAAGGGACCATCATCGTAGGATTCTTTTAAAATTGCTGCCAATTTCTCTACAGGTAACACAACATACTCAGCATTTGTTTCTGGATCCACCAGGTGCACAAGCTTCGTTTTGGATTCATTAACTGCTTGTCGCAGTTCTTCAGAAATTGTAATCATCATTTTCTCCTTTCTAACCCTAAAATAGTAGTTATTTCAATCAATGAACTGATTTCGTAATCCGGTCTGATTCCAGTATCGTTCGCCACCCCTTCTCTATTAAGCCATACTGCAGATATACCGACATTCTGTGCACCCGCAACATCGTTGACAAGTGAGTCGCCTACATGCAGCATCTGTGAGAGTTCACAACCTGCTTGTTGTGCAGTAAACTCAAAAATCCTTGGATCCGGTTTCTCAACCTGGACATCTTGAGAAAAGACAACAAAAGCGAATCGGTCTTCAAGTCCGCAACGTTCTGGATATGTATTGCCGTTTGAAAGCAATCCTAACGTAAAATGCGGTGCTAAAACATCAAAGGTCGGTATCACATCAGGATAGAGTTCTATATCACCAAAACGGTGTTTCCGATATATTGTGTTTAGGTGTGCAGCAAGTTCTTTATCCGGATATCCAACATATTCAAGTGTTTGTTCAAACGCTTGTTTCCTGATGTCTTCAAGGTTCCAGATTCTCCCTTTAACCTCATCAGCAAATTGATTCCGAATGTATATCATCTCATCAATTGTAAGTTGTAAAGCGCGTTGGGTTGGAACGTGTTTTTGTAGTTCTGTCAATGCATGCTGGAGTGAATGCCGCATAACTTTGAGAAAATCCCACAAAGTCATGTCACCATCAAACGAGATAACCGAAATATTCAAGGAACCCTCCTGAAAGCATTAGGGTGCTGAGACACCAATTGAGGCGTGTATTTGTGCGAACTTCCACATATCGTCAACTTTTTCCAATACACCTGTCATTCGCATGACAAATTCTTCCTGAACACCTTGCCACTTAAGATTCCAGACCTGTTGTGTATAGAACCATGCAACATCATCGCGTTCTTGCACATCAAGATTGATGATTCTGATGCTGAAATCCTCAGTACTGGCGACATGGTTTTGGTAGTAAGTTGTTATATCCTTACTACCTTTAATAACTTCATCAGCATCGGTACCTATTTTAATATAGTGTGCTGCAGGAAGCATCATCGCGATAAGGGTTTCAGCATCTCTTGAAACAAGTGCGTCAAAATATGCCTTCACCGTTTCATGCACATTCGGCATCGTGAATTCCTGTGAGTGCATCCCATAAAGCACTGCTCATCTGTTCACATGCATGTACAACTGTTTGTTGATCATCTGGTGATAATTCGGCTATTCTTGCAAGAAGTTTCTCCGCTTCGTGTTCATTGTGTGAATGCGTTTCAAAATAGGGTTCTACCTTTTCGGGAAGTTGATAGAAAGCCTTTAGACCAGCCAACTTTGATTTGGCGGTTTCTGGTTGTTGTGCCTCAAAAGCGTAGAGCGCGCCTAATGCTGTTTCACCATCAGAAAAGAGTTTTTCAGCGGTTTCTAATAGTGTATTCACTTGCGGGACCTGTGCTTCTGATACGTGCGTGTTAAGACCGTCAGCAAAATCTGCCCACATATCAATATGTTCTGTTTCCTCTTCTGCTGTTTCGGGATCGTTTAATGTTTCCCACCCTTTTGGCAGAGTTGAAATAAATGCGCCGTATTCACGTGCGTAGCATTTCAAAGCATCAACAGGTAATTCACCTGCACTCCAGGCTTGATAAAAAGGATGATTCAGTAAACTGTAATTGGAGATTTTGCTGTCTAAAGCTTGTTTGATATCCATAAATAACACTCCGTTTCTATGGTTTAGTGCTTGAATGATTCATAAACTCGTTCTGCTTGGATCGTTCGTTCTCTTCCTTCTAAAATCTGCTTTGTTAGTATAGCACATCTATATGCTGATGTCAAGATATTGGCGTTTAATCCTTCCAATTTTCCACCCTTCCATTCTTTTGCTACTTCCGTATCAACATCTTGCGTGTAGCAGTGAAATCACCTGTCTTAAGCGTATAGAAGTACAGACCTGTAGCCACTTTTTCACCAAACATATTCCGTCCATCCCAATACCCAGCACGACTACGTTTTTGGTAGAACCCCGCATTACGATATCCAACAGGTAGAGTGCGTATCAACTTACCGTCTATTGAATAGATGGATATGCTAACATTTGCGGAGTTTGCAAGTTGATAAGGTATCCATGTCTCAGGATTGAACGGGTTCGGATAGTTGGGTAAAAGTGCAGTCGTTTCCGGACGAAGTGAACGCAAGAGTGTTGCTAACACAGTGATGCCTCTCTTGAAGGCAGGACTACCATTATCTGCTTGCCTTGCTTGTGTGAGCCAACGTTGGAGTTGTTCGGTAGTTAGATTTCCGGCAGCAGGCGCAGCCGTAACTTCTTCCCCGAAATGACTGGCGACATCCACTAAATCTAGAATATTGACAGTACCATCGCGGTTTACGTCGGCGTTTACGTCTTGTGATTCAAAGGCTTGTGCAACGAAGATCAGGTCAAAAATATCGATCGTTCCATCTTCGTTGATATCCAATTCCGTATAATCAGCAGTTTCTTCAACTTCAAAGCGGACAATTTCAGTAAAGTCTGCACGTAGAATGTTCTCTGCCTTATCAAATATATTCATTTGTGCAATTCCCCATGTTCCCGGAACGCTACCCACAGGTAAAATAATTGTTTTCTGGTAGGTCTGATAGGCAATCGGGTTGCCTGAAAAATAGATTTTGCGATAATTATTGTGGTAGTGTCTATAGAAGTGCGTAACGCCGTGAGGATCACGCAGATAGATCTCTGATAATGAATATCCGCTAATATCATCTTAGACCTTAAAAGTAATATCAACTTGTGTTTCCCCATTCGGTTCATCGTGATTGGTTGGCACAGCCGTTACAGTAATCCGGTTCAGATCGAGCGTTGGTGGTGTGTTATCGGGGTTTGTTGTCTGGATATCAAGGGTGGCAGGTTTCTCGTCAAGGATTTCCTCATTTTCTCTTAAAGAGGCATGCGGATCGGTGAAGTATACACTTCTACTGTTTAATCCTATATCCTGCATAATAATATAGTTAAGCTGGTATGTCCCACTCTGAAAGTAGTCGGGAACAATGAGTTCAACAGTCGCTTCACCGGTTTCCTTGTTGTATTCCCCCCATCGTTCCGATCCACGAGAGTAGGTCTCATCCTCCTCATCGTTTATTCGTGCAAAGATATGGGCAACCTCATTTTCTTCCAGTATTTGCCAACGAGCCGTAACTATTTGAAAAGGTCTTCCGTCTTCCATGTCGTTTGACAAAGAGAGGTTCATTGAGTTTTTGACGTAAATCGGTGCTTCATTGTCAGCCAGCGGATTGTTAACATAGAGTTTCCAGCCAAAATCGGTTTGGGATTGGTGTCGTTCATTGCCTTGTGCATCCGTGAGGGTAATCGCGTCAGGCCCCCAATAACCGTGTGCCGCATAACGCGATATTGTTATTTCACCTCGTAAAAGATGTGACTCAACGGCGTATTCACCATTGGCATCAATTGGATAAAGCCATAAGTCAAAGTAAGTACCTTTTGGACTTACAATTCTGACCAACGATGCCTGGGCTGCGTCTAAATCACTTGCCTGATGAATTTCAAGCTCAACAACGATATGTTTATCCTCCATCGGTTCGCCATTCACCTGTAAATCCACCCTGACAATCCGACCCGGATATACAATATCCGGATATAGGTTGTAGACCTTAAACGTCAAATCCTCGCGTATCCGTGAGATGTATCGGGTTCCGTGCATAATCCTGTCTTGGATGAATTGATATTTGGCGGGAGAACGTGAGCGGAGTTTGTCCGGATTTACGATATAAAAACCGATGCTCTCTGCCATATCCTCATTCGGGTTCACACCATGAGCATAAGCGGAGACAAATTCATGTTGTTTCGTCGTTGACCAGTCATCTTTATCGTCAGGGTTTTCATACCATCCACCGAGTTCAATCCAATCCTGTTTGAGTTGGTCATCAAAGAGGTGTTCCCACAAAAAGTGTGCCTTTTCATGAAGAATCAAGTGATTGATATAGTTCGAACCTTGTCCCTGAAATGCAGATTCCATAAACTCAATGTAGCCAATTGTTGGCCACGCAACCGCAGGAGCTGTCGGATAAAGCGGATGTTCTGTTCCATCTAAACGTCGAACCAGATAGTTAAGCCCCACATTTTTATGCATGCCTTTCGGAAATTCTTCAAACATCGTAGCAATGGCGATGAGTTCTTCGTTTTTGAATGTTGTGAAACGTGCAGCGTTCTCACCGGTTGTGTAACGTGTCAGTTCGGTATAGTCCGGAACATTTACGCTGACTGCGTAGCGTTCCTGTAGTATCCGTTCAAGTGCATCTCTATCAGCACCATCATCCGTTACAAACCTAACGACAGCATGATGTAGACGTTTGGAAAAATACCTACCACGGACACCTTCAATCTCTGCTAACAGTGGGGTTGCATGCGTAAACGCTTCTGCTGCAATCGTCACGACCGTCTGCCTATTTTTAAATTCAAACTTGATATCATCTTGAACATGATTATCAGTTAACCGCCACACAGAAGCTGGCACTGTCGGAATTTCGTCATAAGGATCGTTCACTTCTTGCGGTATTGTTTCAAACGTACTTAGCAACCTGTAGGCTTTCCCCGCATCCCACTCCGGACCGAGATATACAGAATATTTCTGCATCAACTGTATTGATGCGTTATTGTCCGCGACTTCTACCTGTTCATCCAAAATCGTCACTTTTAAAGGTTCAACGATTGTAGCACTTTCACTGCCTTCTGGGGTTTCAGTTATCTGCCAGTTGAAATTATAAGCACTGCTTTGAGAAACAATACCACAGAAAACAGGAACCGTAATTAGAGCGAAAAGAAGCGAATTCACTATTTTATGCCGAACAGAATATGTTTTTTTAGACATTAGATACC
>VXOP01000225.1 GCA_009839975.1 Candidatus Poribacteria bacterium | reverse complement strand
GAATATACCCGTAAGGGTTCATACAAGGTATCACGTCAAAACTAAAATTCTGAAGTAGCGAACTGTTGTCTCGTTCTAAGAACTGTAATGCAGCTTCTACTCCCGCCGGTTCATCTCCATGTAATCCAGCAGTGATTAGAACACTCTGATGTGAATCTGAAAATGAATTAATTCGGACTTGAAAAATAGGATAATCGTGTACTCTTCCAATTTCGATTAATGGTAAATCTATTGCCATCAATCTCTGAATGATTTCTGAATAATCTCGCAATATGTTTCCTTCTCCAACTGACATCATAAAGATACTATTATTGAGATGTTCTCCAGTTAGCAAAATCTTTCTCAATTTCTTCAGACCATTTACGATCAATTTCTCCAGGTGTATAAATACCTTCGCGAAGTCTCTGGTGACCAAACCGATCACGTAGTTGTACCTCTTCGCCTCTTTCAACGACTTGCTGTGCAAAATATGGTGGAATAAAGATCACCCCTCCGCGTCTCCCCAAAACGACATCTCCCGGCAAAACTGTTGCTTCACCGATGCGGATAGGAGTATTGATACCGGTAAGCGTAACATTTGCTATCCCGGTTGGATCAACACCTCTAACAAATGTAGCAAAGTCAGGTAATTCATAGATACCATCTAAGTCCCGGATTCCACCATCAATAACCATCCCTGTTCCAGTCTTTGCGAAGATAGAATTTCCTAAATTGTCACCAGCAAATGTGCCATCTTTTATTTTTCCAAACAGGTCTACGACAATGACATCATCCTGAACAAGGGTATCAATGACCCATGAGTTTTGGCCACCTACGCGACCATCCTCCTCACCTTGTGCGGATACAGAATCGTTTAGATCAGGACGAATGGGTACAAACGCACACGTTACGGCTCTACCCACCAAGACTCTGTCTGGATGTAAATTCATCCACTCCCCAGCAAACTGAAACTTATAGCCGTTACCATTAAGAACACCCCATGCCTGTTCAATACTGATATTCTTCATTCGATGCAGTATATCATCTGATACGCGCGGACGCCCATCGGGGAACCGTTCACCTTCCCAGTTGTGCGTAATTGCAAGAATGTTCTCTTTATTAATCAAATGCACGTTTTTCCTTTCATTCAAGACAGGGAGAGCTACAACCCAGCATTACGCCATACTTGATTTAGGGATTCTGCGGTAACTTTCGCAGCTTCCACAGGTTCCATTTCGTTGACTGTCTTGCTAAACGGTTCTGGGGTCACTGGACCATCATAACCAATCTCGGAAAGTATCTGCATCAATTCAGTTAGCGGGATGACTCCGGTTTCTGCTGGGAGACAGCGGATGTTATCAATTTGTTGATATGGATCAATACCCGTAGGCGCATCGTTGATGTGGACATACACAACATCATCTGCTGAGAGCTTTCTTACGTCATCAATTGCGGAACGACACGTGTACCAATGCCATGTATCGAAAAGCAAACCGACATTTCCCGTGCCTATTGCAGCTGCGAGACCTAACATCGCATCCATAGAGTAAGCGAATAGATGTTTTGCTGACTTGCGACTCGTTGCCGGACCGATAAATTCAAGTCCGATAGAATGCCCGTGCGTCTTGAGGATTTCAGCAACAGACCTGAGCCGTTTTACAGAGAAATCCCAATTCTCCTGAAATGTCATATCATTTGAGGCAGGACCGACAACAGTCGTCGAGCGGAAACAACCGAGTTCTGCAGCCAATTCAGCACGCGCGGGTAATTGCGCTAAACCTGCATAATAATCTGAATCTGGTCCGCGCCAGTTAACACCGAAACCCCATCCCCCCATTTTGATGCCTGCATCATTCCAAAGGTCTTCAACATATTCAACAGAGTGTTCCTCAGCGAGTTGGTGTGCCTCACCTATATTTAAGTCAAGTCCTTGGAATCCAGCATTTTTGGCTAATGCTAAGCCTTCCTTCATATTAGCTCGTATACCAATTGCACCAGTACTTAGGTTCTTAAACATAATACCTCACTCTCTTTTTTTTATGAATTTTGAAATCATTTCAATCTTCCATCATTTACTTCTCACCACGGACAACTTTTGCAGCGACTGCCCAGGGATACTCGTTGTCTTCAGCTTTGGCATCACGATATGTGGGAATCCACACCCAACGTTCCTCACCTGAGATGTTCGGATGACTTGCGTGCAAGGTAAGATCGTGAAAAAAGACGGCACCACCTGCCTCCAGTTCGGCAGTAATAGCAAGACTCTCATCAACAGCATCTGGACGCAGACGATTACCAAATCCGTGTCCATCACTTGCCTCACCATCGTGAACGATCGCAGATTTATGAGAACCTGGGAATAGTTTTAGACAACCGTTTTCGACAGTTGCATCATCAAGTGCAACCCAGATAGAATACTTATGTGCACCATGCCAATAATGCCAGTCCTGATGCCACGGACTTGCAAATGTCGTAGAATCGCTCTTGAATACGACCTTATCACTCAAGAATTCTATGTTTGGGGCAAGTATCCTTTCCAATATATCAAGAATCCGTTCATCACAGACGGCATTTTGGAAGACTGGACTACGAGTTGCTAAACCGACATGGACGCCGTTTCCAGCAACATGACCGGTCTCTTCCTTGACTGCTTTCAATATCTCAATACTCTCCATCTTCAGTGCTTGAACTTCGTTTCGAGTAAAGAGATTCGGCACAACTGCAAATCCTATCTGAGAGAATTCTTCCTGTAACGATGATAAATCAATACGCATAGTTATCCTGCCTTTATCTCTATCTCTCTTCCAGTCTCACCACTTTTTAGTAGGCCTTCCATCATCTGTTGAACAATCAACCCGTGACGGAGTGGTGCTTTACATTCAACGTCATCTAAAATACATTCAATGAAGTGATCTGCGATTGCATCCCACGCCTCGTTATACTTGCTTTTGGGTAATTTAAGGTCAATATCCTCAAACTCACCATCTTTATCCGTTCTGTATGCTTTCAGCGGACTCAACGTTGCCCCTGCCTCTGTACCAAATAGTTCAATCTGGAATTCTCCGGGTTGATGTGATGCCCAGAAACTCTCAACCTGCAATCCAACACCATTCTCAAACGTGATGAAACCTCCCGCGTAGTCATCAGAATCATACTTCGTATAGGTTGACTTCGGTGGTTTTGAACGGTTCCAATACCCAAGTCCTCGGGGTCCGAACTTTGCTCCCGCAGCACCTAATACTGCTATAGGTGTCGGCATACCCATGATCCACCAGACTGAGTCAAGCACATGGACACCCATATCGCGGAATGCACCCCCACCTTTCTGGATGAATCCGAGGTTCCAAGCAGGAATACCACTGCGACGCACACTCCGTGCACGTGCATAATAGATATCACCGAAATAATCATCTCTTGCGAGACTACCAAGGTGTTGACAGGCATTACCGAAACGCGTTGATAGCGACATCATATTAACGACACCCGCCTCCTCTGCTACCTCAACCAATTCTTCTGCAGCCTGCTCAGAATCCGCTAATGGTTTTGTTACCATGACGTGTTTACCGTTCTTTACTGCTTCCAGCGCGATGGGAACATGCCATTGGTTCGGTGTACCAACGAAAACTGCATCAATATCGCTTGCTTGACACATCTCCTTGTAATCTGTATAGAGTTTCTGTTTTCCGGGTAGGTCTTTCGCAAAACCTTTCATACGGTCTTCATCAAGGTCACATAGTGCGACAACTTTACCTCTGTCATTGCGTGAAAGGGCGGCACCGTTAGGTCTTCCGATACCCATCCCAACGACTGCAACGCGTACTTGCTTCTTATCTGATGACACTGTTTGTTTCTCCATAGTTAGGATGTTAACTTCAATCAATAGGGTTTACCAGGGTCTACCTAATGGGTTTAAAACTGGACTTACATCATTTTCTATCGGTTTTATTGTTCTCAGGTATGCCCAAATCGCCTTAAGGTCGGCGTCGGTCATTTGTGCATAATGTTTGTATGGCATAGGGGGAAATATATTACGGTTATCTGGATTACCTTGGTGTTTTCCAGTACGCATCGCGTCAATGAACATCTTCTCTGTCCATTCACCAAGTCCCGTTAACTTATCAGGTGTAAGATTTGAAGCAAAACTTGTTCCGAATGGAGCTGAAAACGCAGTCATACTATTTGAGGTTAAAATAAAGATGCCTTGTTGCCTCATGCCCCCATTGTAACGTGGATGACCTTCTGTGGATGGGTGTCCGGCAAGATACATATTCGGATCAAAATCTGCTCCTGCACGAGGTGTATGGCAATAGCCACAGGCTGCCACAGCATCAACGAGGTATTTACCACGTTTCACCATATCCTCCTGACTTTCAACCGACTGAATTGCGATTATCACTACAACACAGACGACAAGAAACGCTATAGCAAAAAACACATTCTTCTTACTCATTTTTTCTCCTTTGTTGATTTATTATCCATAAAAGAATTGTCTTTAATTTAGCATTTTGTAGAAATAGATTCAATAGAAAAAGGCGCGAAATTCCTTCGCGCCTTATTTATACGGACGATTTTAGTGTACATTAAAAACTATAGGTCAACTTGGCATAGTAAAGCCCACCGTTGAATCCGAACGGAGCCGACCTTCTTGAATAGTCAAATACACCTGGGGAATCAACGATGACAGTGCCTTGACCGTCTTCTAACTTCCCTGCACGTGCGCCGTTCATGTCATCATTGTTCGGATCAGGCAGCTGGTCTAACAGATTGTTGACACCGATAGTTAGTGAGAGTCCTTCATTCAACTTGTAATTGCCCTGAAGATCAGTGAGCCACCTACCGCCGTACGTTTGTCGTGCGGGGTCTTCTCCGCTACCCTCTTGAACGGTATATTCACCAAAGTAACGTAATGCGCCACCAATTGTCAGGTTACCGACTATGTAATCCGCACTAACATTTATACGTGTGTTCGGCTGCCATTCTTCAATCATAGACCTTTCTTGCGATGGGAAAAGCGTGTCAGCTAAACTCGTAGCGTTTTCTACACCAACAAGAATCTCTGGTGCTTCCACATCACCGATCACTTCCGTGTCTGCAAATGTAATCGCAGCCTTCAGATTAAGAAGGGACTCATTTTCAAAAGCATAGAGGTAACCCGCGGCGACATCAACACCTTGGGTGCGTGTCTGTGCTACATTAGTAAAGACCTGAGCACTGCTTGCGCCTGCTGCTGCCAACTCTGGCACGTTATCTGCACTAAAACTTCCACTCAACACAATACGGTCATCAATTTGAATGATGAATCCATCTATGGTAAGCCACAACCTATCAACAGGTTTTAAGACAACACCTGCAGATACGTTGAATGCCGTCTCCTCTTTCAGTTCAGGGATTCCCAGTGCCCGTGCTGCTTCACTGTCATTCCGAAAAGTACCAACTTCTAACGGAATTTGTTCCCCTGTAACTTCGTCCCGTTTGAATTGTGTACTGATGTTATTAAAATACTGTTGTTGTAAAGAAGGTGCACGGAAACCTGTGCTACCTGCTGCACGTACAGCTACCTGTTGTGTAAGATCATAACGAGCAGTTGCTTTACCCGTAATCGTTGAACCGAAATCACTATACTGTTCACCACGGACTGCAGCACCGACAAGTAACCCGCTACCCGGTTTTCCACTGAGATATGATTCGAAGTCAGCATAGCCTGCAATATTGGTTCTGCTTTCATCTACTTCATTCTCGGGTTTGAAACCCGGAAATACCTGTATCCCTTTAGCAGCCCCTTCTGCGCCGAGTCCTGCGTCATTCCATGAAACCTGTTCACCCGCATGTATCCCGTAGCCTTCGCGTCTAAATTCTACGCCACCTGCCAAGTTAATCAACGAGGATTGATATTCTAATGGATAGGTAACATCCAGATTAAACGCTGTCTGTGAGAGTTCAAATCCACCAGCATCCGCCTCTGTAGGACTTGACGCGCCATAGGTTGCATTCATGGAGTTAGAAATAAAGAAGTCAAATGTGTTCAATCCGTGATTTACACTGACATCTACATTTAGATCAGTCGCTTCGTGTGTCCAAGCAACACCTAATGCAAGGGATACATCTTCAATATCTGTATTTATCTCGGGTAGGAAACCATCTGGATATATGGCAGTTACTGTTCTGTCTGCTTGGTTTGCTCTCCGATAGAAACCGGCACTGTTATTTTGACGTGTCGAATAGCCGCCAAATGAATATAGTTCTGTCCCAGTCATTATCGGTAAACCGAAGTTATAAAAACCGATCTTTTGTGAAGAATCAGCATCTCCGATCCGAAAGTTTTGCCGGTCAAAAGTGTATTCACGCGGGTCATACCATCTACCTTCTTCGGTTACGGTACCGTCTTCATTGGTGATCTCGACCATTTCGATCGGATCCCCTGGTGCATCAACCCCAGTTTTTGTCCAAACATCTGCACTGACAAGATCATACTGTTGATTACCTGATAAGCCGGCACGGTTTGTTCTGTATCTGTCTCGCCATTCAGCAGTCAGATTAAGGTAACCTGACTCACCAACACTCAAACCGTAATTGGCATTACCTATCCATGTATCACCATCACCTTGATAGGTTTGTCCCCAATAGAAGTTTGCATCACCCGTATCAACGTCATCCTTTAGAACAATGTTTAAGACACCTGCAATTGCATCAGAACCGTATTGCGCAGCTGCACCGTCGCGAAGTACCTCAATCCTCTTGATAGCTGAAGCAGGAATCGCGTTGAAATCTGTTCCAGCTGTACCACGTCCAACAGATGTGTTAACGTGAAGTAAAGCACTCTTATGACGACGTTTCCCATTAATAAGTACTAAAGTTTGGTCTGGACCTAACCCCCGCAAAGTTGCAGGTCGTAACGCATCTGTTCCATCACTTATAGATGAACTCGGAAAATTAAAGGACGGTACCAACATCTGAAGAATACGTCCTGTCTCGGATTGACCAGTTAGACTCAACTGTTCTTTTTCTACAACTTCAATCGGTACCGGTGCTTGTAATGCTCTTCGTCCGATACTACGAGTACCGACAACAACGACAGATTCTATCGTCTGCAATGGTGCAAGCATTACAGTTAATTCTTCTCGTCCAGCAGTTACATTTACGCGACGACTTGAAAAACCTATTGCCGTGATCTGCACCGGTAGCGTACCGGATACATCATCAAACGTTGTCGCACCGTTATCATCTGTTGTCTTTTCTTCAGTACCAATGACAACATTCGCTGATGGTACAGGGTTACCGTTCTGGTCTTGAACAACAACCTTAAGCGCATCTGCATAAGCAGTTAAAGGCAATAATGATATGATACCGATGAGAAATATGACAAAATACCATTGATGCCATCTATTATTTGATAATAACATAATTTCCTCCTCAGGATTTATGTTTAAAATTGGGATATTCATGCTTCACCACTCTCTCTTTATATTAATTATGCTATGGAATCGTGTTAAATTGCAAATGAAATACTAACTAATGTACATCC
>VXOP01000405.1 GCA_009839975.1 Candidatus Poribacteria bacterium | reverse complement strand
TCTCTTTTTCTAACTCTGATAAGATGGATTTTGCGAAATCCTTATCAAAGTTTTTGTTCACGAGTTCCCTTGCAAGTGAGCGTTTTTGTTCTGCGGTTGCCCCCTTGACATCAGACACAAGCTTGCGAACCTGAGAAACGACTAACTTTTGCATCTCGGTTGTCCGAGAGCGAAGGCGTTCGCGTTCTTCTTGCGTGGGGAAATGTGTGTCAATCTCCTGTGATGTCATATAGCGAGACATTAGCACATCTACATAGGATGTATCTATATTATCACGCCATGCCCTGAATTGTGTTTGAGCGTTGCCGATAGTGTCCATCGCAACTTTCTGCGTAACGGAAGGCGGTGACATCTCATCGGGTGAAGGCTGCAACTCAGTCGCTTGTGAGTCTATGGAATGATCAGGAGTTGCATCTGAAGGTGTTACTGGCACAGACAGAGTCGTATCAAGATCAGCGTCTCGTATAGACAGGTTTTTAGAAATCTGTCTGATCTCATCCTGTGAACGAAAACCAACAATCGTCTCTTTACCATCAACAACTTCAATGTGGAGATAAGGACGATACTTTTCTATCCACACCAACTCCTTATCTTCAGCCCGTTTAATAAGTGCAGCTGTTCTTTCTCTGCGCTGCTGCCGTTCAGGTTCGCCCTTTTCCCATTCAAGATCAGACTTTGAACTATCAATCTCAAGTTCTGCCCATCTAATATCTGTTGGATCACCCTTTTCTTTCGCAAGACGCAGTGATTCCTCTGCGTCTTGAAGTTTCTTTCCATAGTAAGCAAGACGTTCCTCATGATTCATTGCTTCGAATCTCGCGCGTTCTTCTAGTTGTTGCCGTTCTATTTCTTCGTCTTCAGCAATGAACTTAAGATGCAATTCTTGCATTTCTTGTAAATCTGAGATAAAATTTTCGCTGAGCCCTTCTTCTCTTGCCTTTTGTATCTCCTGTTCATAGTATTGCACCCATTCATGCTCATCACCATCGGGAAGTTCTGGAGGGTTTAGAATCTCTTGAATGTCTTTCTCCAAGTCCGTTTCTAATTCTGCTGCCCACTCTTCATCGCCCCTCGCTTTCGCAGCACGGACGTCCTTCTGCATCATTTGAAAATGTTCACGATCTGTTTCGGATAAAGAAGCAATTAAAGCGTCCATATCGTTTCCCTCTATTTTCAGTCTTGAGTTGTCAAGCGGTGCTGTCTGTGAGACAGTGCTATTTCGGTAGCGGTGTATCATAAGCAGCACGCCACTTGTTAGCAATACCAGTGCAATTCCACTGATGAGAAATAGTTTTTTCATGATGTGCCTCCTTCCTTCTTTGCAATTTTACAAAATAATTTAGGTGTAGGCAGCATACGCAGGTATGCTGCCTCAGACTATTCTTCAAAGTTATCAAGGATCAGATTGTCATTGGTGGTATTTTTCGAGATATCCCTCAAAGTTTTTAGGCGGTGGATTATCCATTATCCACTGTCTCATATTTTTTCCCTGTTGATCCGCTCTTTCTAAACGATCTAAATACCCCGGATACTCATTTTCCGCTGCTCCTACCATATCAAGATCCGCCTCAGCAGCTTCTATTTCCTTTTCTTTCGCGGGTATCTCCGTCTCTTCCAAGGTCTTAATCCTTGTTAACAAGATAGCGTGGGATTCTACAAGTTCGTCCTTGTCCGCCTGATAATCGTCACGTTTACCGGTATACTTATTGACCAAGCGGTCCCATTTATTTTTTTCAGCCCTCTTCTCGTTATATGGAGTCTTGGCATTGTCACGCTTGACTTTCCATTTCTGTGAAGATTTCCAGGCACTCGACATCCGTTGTTCAAGCGATGTGCCTTCAAAACACTTGTTATTCGCATCACAATGATAGCATGCACCTGTATGATCCATATATGATCTCTGTAGTTGAGTGTATTCTTTGGAATACTTGTCATAATTCTTTTTTGCTGTATCATAAGCGGTTTTTGCTGCTTCATATTCGGGTGTGACTTCATCTAACTTCGATTGTGCTTGACCTCTTAAACCTTCATACCTGCTGATCTTTCCATCCAACCTTTCCTTCTCGTCAGCGTTGGCGTCCCTCTGCTTCTTTGCCTTCTTGAGCTCCTTTTGCAAGCCGGCAAGTGTTTTCTCCTTATTTTTTATATCCTCCTTTATCCATCTCGTGATCTGAGCAATAGCCATACCGAGGGCAACACCTGTTCCGATTAGACCAACAATGGCAACCCATCCTATTGCGTTCCCTAAAGTCGCGATAGATAACAATAGTGCAATAAGAACATATAATTTGCTATTACGAATAGCTATCATGCGAAATTCTCCTTTGATTTATAAATGTATGTAACATTCATCTATACGATTTTTTCGTATAGAATATTTGATTGTGACAGACCACAAAGGAGATGTTGGAAGGTAAAATGCACAGCGATGTTGCTGCCAACTGTTCCTTTGGGGCATGCTGGTTCTCATCTATCCGTTGCAGCAAGCCTACGCTTGTGCTAAAATGAAAACCAGCCCTGTCATACTACTCCTATGGCAGTGCTACGCGCTGATAGTGTTAACGCCACTGTCGGCGCGCCCCCAGAAGGGGTAAACGTGCCCCGGTGTCATACACTCTAAATAGTGTATTGATAACACCTTCCTTATATTATACAACATTTTGAGTAACATGTCAAATACTTTTCTATAATTTCCCAATTTTCTTTTCAAGGTATAATACAACCCGAGTTTGATATATAGCAGATTCTAAACATAAGAGCATATTTTCGTAGGGATTAGGTTTTCTAATCCGTAGGGTGAGGGGACCTCACCCCTACAAATCCACCATTCTCCATCAATAAGTTTCATTATAGTTTTTGGTTTTATTTTGCTGTAGCACATTCAGCCTTGATTGTGCTACGAAGCACGTCAACCCACGCGATAATGTAGATGCTCAGAATTGGGTCTTATCAATGAGGGACAGAGAAGTCCAATGAAGAATGCATGGTGTCCAAAGATGCACAATCAAGGATGAATGTGCTACAGCAATATCACGATGTTTGATGCACGGAGAGGGGTAATGATAGATGGAGGGTGTTTAGCACAATCAAGGATGAATGTGCTACAGCAATATCACGATTTTAGATGTAGGGAGAGGGGTAATGATGGGTGAATGTTTTTTGCACAATCAAGGATGAATGTGCTACGGCACAATCTGGCAGATTGTGCTACAGATCAGATTTTTGCTTGTTTTGATGCATGATAGGAACTGCGGACTAATGGGCCGGATTCTACATGACGAAAACCCATCTCATATCCTGTCTCTTTCAGTTCGTCGAATTCTTCTGGTGTATAGTATCTTTGGATGGGAAGGTGACGAGAAGAGGGAGATAAATATTGACCTATTGTGAGTATATCACAGTCTGTATCCCGAATGTCCTGCATTGTCTCTAAAAGTTCAATGACTGTTTCACCTAAACCGACCATGAGTCCGGATTTAGTTAACATGTCTGACTTCATCTCTTTCGCAGTTCTTAGCAGCGATAAGGACTGTTGGTAGTCAGCATAAGGTCTTGTGCGTCTGTAAAGCCGTTGGACTGTCTCTGTATTATGGTTTAGTACTTCAGGTGCGGCATTGATGATAACTTTTAAGGCTTCCCAATTTCCCTCAAGGTCAGGAATTAGGACTTCTATGGTGCATGTTGGTCGTTGCAGTCTTGCCTCAGTTATGCAGTCAGCAAAGATTCCTGCGCCACCGTCTTGTAGGTCGTCTCTGTTCACAGAAGTGATGACAACATGGTTTAGTTTTAGATATGCGACTGCCTCGCCGAGTCTTCGTGCTTCATCGGTGTCTACTGATCCGTCTGGATTTCCCTTCGTAACTGCACAAAACATGCAGCGTCTGGTGCAAACATCCCCTAAGATCATAAATGTTGCGGTTCTGTTATTCCAGCATTCCCCAATGTTTGGACACTTTGCTTCTTCACACACTGTATGCAGCTGCAAATCCCGCATGAGCTGCTTTAATTCTACGTAATTGCCTCCACTTGGAATTCGTGCTTTTATCCAAGATGGGTGTCTGCGACTGTTTGTCTGCTGTGTTACGATTGGTAATGAGATGCTCATGCTGAATTCCGGGTGATTGGTAGACACGAGAGGTACTATGTGGCGGGAGAGGGTGGGAGTCGAACCCACCTATCCACTTGTATGGACAATCCGGTTTTGAAGACCGGTAGGGCCACCGGACCCTATCCTCCCCCATTTATAAATGTGTGAATAACCTTTCCGTTGAAATTTGTATTCATTTGCACAATCTGGCAGATTGTGCTACAATCTTGATCTCATTTTTCTTCCTTTGATGACAATTTTCGGACATTTCCATCACGAACAGTAACGTTTTCGGTGTCACAGTATTCTAAGAATGGGACTGCATATTTTCGCGTTGTGCCAGCTAATTCCCGAAACTCGCCTACAGATATAGTATTATTCTCTTGGAGAAATTCTATTAGTTTACGTTTTAATTCATCAAATTTATCTTTATGTATATATAAGTTATCATAGGTTTTAATAATCTGTCCAAGGTTCATCAGTGCATAAAAGGTTGATTCTATAAGTTGTGGTGTAAGGTCTGGTAGAAGTGTGCTTAATTCGTTGAGACTGGGTGAATTGATACCAGCATCATAGTATATTTTTTCAAGTATTTCCTTAGCACTCGACTCCTCTTCAGAAAACTGTATCTCATGTGAAGACAGACGGAGCAAATTACCATCTTTTACTATATCTTTAGATTTGATTAGGCTCTCGGTGATTTTCTCAAAAGCCAATTCATCTATCCCCAGATCACGACAGAGTTGCGATGCATTCTGTCCGTTAAGTAGTGGTTGGTCTGCATGAAATTTAGACAGAGAAGAAAGTATCCTATCCGTGGTTTCTTTTGTACGTGATGCATCTGAGATTAAGGGTATTCTCTTAGAAGTGTCCCATTTGACTATTTTTCCATCTGATTCTAATGTGTTAAGAATGTTTTTTACTTCTGCTTTTGAATAAGGTAGATAGTAATACAGAAAGGACTCTGCGACACAGAGTGTGCTATTGTTCTGCAGAAGGGTGTTTACAACTTGCGTATCATCAGCTTCTTGCCATCGTGTCAATGTTGTGATGGTTTCCTGTGTAAACCGTTTGTGTTTTGGTGCGAAAGGATTTATTACTTCTCCGCCTCCGACAGTGTGTTGTGCGGAAAAGTCTCGCAGTATGACTCGGTCTCCTCTGAAAGTCAATATAGGTTGTTCTAATCGCAGCTGCACTTGGACGTTTTCACCTGGTAATATTGCTTCGTCAACTAACAGGATCAGTCTACAGAATAATTCTCTTGTACCGAGATATAGACGAAAGCGTCCCCAATGTTCAAGCATTCGTGGAAATGATGAGAGTACTTGCAAGGATACATCAATATTGTCCGTTACTTGTGAGAATTCCATGGGACATAACACATCACCTCGTTCTATCTTGTCGGCGGTTGTGCCGGACAGATTCAGTGCTGTTCTTTGTCCCGCTTGTGCGACATCTGCATGTTCGTTGTGTACTTGTATACCGCGTACCCTAACGACATCACCATGAGGCAGAATGATCATTTTCTGTTCTTTATTGATTGATCCACCGATGAGTGTTCCTGTGACAACAGCCCCAAAGCCTTCAACAGTAAAGATGCGGTCAATATATAATCTTGGAATTCCATTTTGTTCTTGTGCTTTTGCGGCTAAATCGACCTGTTGAACAATCATCTGTTTGAGGGGATCAATTCCTGTGCCTGTGATAGATGATACACTGATTGCAGGTATTCCTTCAAGTGTAGTGCCTTCTAACATCTCTTGGGTCATTTCGGTAGCTTCTGTTAGTTCATTTTTTGATGCGAGATCAGATTTCGTCATCACAAGGATACCGTTTGATATACCTAATAGGTCTAAAATAGCCAAATGTTCAAGTGTCTGTTCCTGAACACCTTCTTTTGCGTCAACGACAAAAAGGACAATATCCATCCCGTACGCGCCTGAGAGCATATTACGTATGAATTTCTCATGACCGGGCACATCAACAATCCCTGCCCGTGAGTTGTCAGGTAGATTGAAATATGCGAATCCTAATTCGATAGACAGTCCTCGTTCGCGTTCCTCCTTGAGTCTGTCTGTTTCTATTCCCGTTAGCGCGCCGACCAGAGCTGTTTTTCCGTGATCCACATGTCCGGCGGTGCCTATGATGAGGTGTCGTCTATCGTGTGTCATTTTTCGAGTCCATCATGTGAATCAATGATTTTACCAATACGTTTAAATCTTATATTTCGGATGTGATTCCATATTTCCCATATCCTTGCCTCTTGATAATCACTGGCATCTTGAATGGCAGAGGACCAATAGACCATGAAGGCTTGCCCCTTTATCCTGTTGATAGGGACAGGTCCCCATGATCGGCTGTCAAGGCTTAGGTTTCTATTGTCTCCCATTGCAAAGACATGGTCTTTGGGTACTGTGAAGGGTTTACCCTCAGGGAATTTTCGTTTAAATTGCGTGTCTGTTAAAATAAAATCTTTATAGATCTCATTATTTTCCATATACTTTTCAGGTTTTTGAAATGGTGGGAAGTTCTTTTTCCTTACATTTCTTATATAAGAGTTTTCAACATGTTTTGTAAATAGACTATCTTTTACAGGATTTCCGTTCACATATAGCGTTTTCCCGTCCGTATGGACCGTATCCCCCTCCACCGCGACGATTCTTTTGATATAATTTTTTTCATTTTCGTGCAGTGGAATGAAAACAAAAACATCTCCCCTTGCGGGTTTGTGAAAATCAAAGATCTTTATTTTTGTGCCTGGGATTTTGAAACCGTAGATAAATTTACTTACGAGTATACGGTCTCCTATGAGTAGTGTATCCTCCATGGAACCGGATGGAATTTTAAATGCTTCTACGACAAATGGTCTTATGAATCCGAATACGAGTATGAGTGCGACAGCGATTACTTGCATATATTCCCAAATAACCGTGTTTCTGATTTTTTGCCATAGAGATAGTTGGGTCTCTGTTGTCATTATGTGATTAAACCGCAGTAATTTTACGGATTTCTCCTTTTTATTTGTTAGGTCTGACAAAATGTTTCAATATAGTGAATTGTAGCACGACCAATTTTAATATAATGGCAGTTTGTGGCACATCTACGCAAACTGGAAAGTTTGCGCTACATTTAGATATCGGTTGCGAGCATTGCGCTAAAAGCTTCCTGTGGAACATCAACGTTTCCAATCTGTTTTAGTCTCTTTTTTCCTTGCTTCTGTTTTTCTATTAATTTCCGTTTTCTTGTTATGTCTCCGCCGTAGCATTTTGCAGTTACATTTTTTCTCAATGCTCTCACTGTTTCTCTGGCAACGATTTTATTGCCTATTGCGGCTTGAATCGGTATCTCAAACATCTGTCTTGGGATGAGTTCTTGTAATTTGCTGATGAGATTCTTTCCGCGTGTTTCTGCCATTTCACGTGGCAAGATTGTAGAAAGCGCATCAACAGGTTTGCCGTTGAGTAATAT
>VXOP01000426.1 GCA_009839975.1 Candidatus Poribacteria bacterium | reverse complement strand
GACATAACGTCTATGCATGTGGGACAGAAATATGGTTAGTATGCCCAGGTTAGTCGTTGAAGTTTTTGAACATGTAAACTTTCACGGACGAAAAATAACGCTCATTGAATCAGTACCAAATACCAATCTGATCGGTGCCCAAGATGTGATATCTTCTATTAAGATATACAAAGGACCAGGCTTCAATGCGTCTCCTAACTATAAAGCGATTTTTCACGAACATGTAACATTTCGCGGTAGACGGTTGGTCTTAGCACCCGGTTTTTATCCCAGTATTCATGAAATACCATACAACTTCGGAGATGCGATCTCTTCTGTCAGTTTCAGCCCTGCGGCACACTCAACACCACCAGAGTATGGAGCTGTACCTGTTATCATAGAAATATTCAGTGATATTGATTATGGCGGTCAACGCAGCACAATTATGCGTGATGTGAGTTCAATGTTCGAGATAGGTATGAATGATACTATATCCTCTGTGCGCATCCAACGTGGCCCCAGTTTTCCATTCAGTGGATGCCATATCATCTTCTACGAACATGTGAATTTTGAGGGACGCAGACTAAACATAGATTTAAATTCACGTGAGTTTCAAAAGGCAGTCAGAAATCTACGCTCTCTACCCGATTCACAATCTTTTTCAGATATTATATCTTCCATAAAAATCGTTCCATCAGGCGTCTTCAAAGTACTCATCGTTGTTAGTGATAATATGACAGGAGAACCTGCCGTATTACAATCCTTGACGACACTTGAAGGACTGGAATTTCACTATACAATTGTCCATATTAACGATAATCCTGACAATCGAGGGGACCCTCAGAATGCTATAAAACTCTCCAGTGTACCCCTATCCGATTTTGACATTATCTGGTTTACATGGAACGGCCCTGGTCATGATGGGGAATATTTCGTTGAAGATGCTGATGAAGAAATCAAAGATTTCGTCCGAAAAGGAGGTATTGTCTGGGCATCAGCCATGGACAACAACATTGTTCCTGCGGATGGCGTTCATCACCCTGAACCTGTCTGGAGAGGTGACTGGCTACCTGTAGATCGGCACCCAATCACAGTTACAAATTCAAACGATTCAAATGTTCACATTACAGAAGACGGTCAAAGAACAGGGATGTTTACATGGCCGCACAAAATAAACGTTGATAGTTTAGTGACGGATGATCATTGGGTTACTGATGACCCAAGTTACCGAAAGTTGGCTGTAAGAGAAGATAATGGCGATGCCGTCAGTATCCTTTTGCAGTGGGGAGAAGGTTACTATGTGGGTTTTGCAATAGATACCCGAGATGCACATCGCACCGCAGTCGCGAAACCACTAATTGAAAATACACTCTGTTACTTAGCAAACCTTGCATGGCAGACCTCACCCCGACAACCCCTTAGAGGACGTTACAGGTCAAACCGTAACACTGAATTAATTTTCCAATAGACAAAATCTTGAATGGGATGGTTTACGATAGGAGAAACTAATGCGTCTGATAATTGCCGTGATATTTTTAATTGTTGTCGTAAGTGTTATCGGATATTTCGCTTATGAAAGACTCATTGCAAGCGGAGACGAAGGTGAGGATAACCAAGCGAATGCCTTGCAATGGATGGGTGTAATTGCAATCGTATTCGTAGGAGGACTCGCTGCCTTCGTGGGATCTGTTATCCGGTATAGGATACCAAAAGCGGATATAGCTCTGGTCAGAACAGGGGGAGCAAAAGAAAAAATACGCATCACCAGAGGACTTTGGGTCAACACCATTATCCATGAGATAAAAGAGGTCTCACTCAATACAATGCGACTTGAAGTCCTTAGAGAAACTGATGATTCCTTGATTACAAACGATTTCAACCGCGCTGACGTTGAAGTCGTTTTCTATATTAAAGTTGATTCTAAAGAAGATGATGTATTAAAAGCTGCACAGGCACTCGGTGATAAATCAATGACACCAGAAACTATACGTGAACTGATTGAACCTATGTTAGATGGTGCTCTGAGAAGTGTCGCAGCAGAAAGTCAAATCCAAGATCTACTTCAGAAACGTATTGAATTTGGTGATAAAGTCTTAGATGCTTGCGGTAGTAATTTGAAGGATCACAACGGATTGACACTTGATACTGTCTCAATCATACGTGTAGATCAGACAAATATCACTATGTTTGATCCTACCAACAGGTTTGATGCAATCGGTATTCGCGATATTACAGAAATCACTGCTGACCAAGAACGAGAAAAAGAACGAATTGAACGTGAAAAAGAGGTGGCAATCTACCAAATTAATGTTGATAAAGATCTCCAAGAATATGAATTGGAACAGAGCAGAGCATGGGGAGAATCTGATCAACAGAAAAATATCGCAATCTATGCTGCTGACCGGGACGCTGAAACAATTAAATTCCAATTTGAGATGCAGGAAAGCATTGAAGTTCGTGAAAACGAAATGAAATTGGAAATTGAACGGGCCCGTATCACTCAAGAAGAGGGTGTCCAATTACGAGAAGTTGAACAAGAATTGGCTGTTCAGACAGCAAAATTTGCCCAAGAACAACAGGTCGAACAACGTGAAATTGAGAAAAACCTTGTCGTGGAAACAGCACAGATTGACCAATCCAAAGTCGTTCAACTCGCAGAAATACAACAGCAACTCACCGTTCAGTTAGAAAAAATCTCACAGGAACAGGAAATCGCATTGCGAGATATAGAGAAAGAGTTGATGGTAGAAAAAGCACGCATCGCTCAGGAAGAGGGTGTCCAACTGCGAGATATTGAAAGAGACTTGATCGTTCAGACAACTAAGTTTGCTCAAGAACAACAAGTACAACAACGTGAAATTGAAAAGAACCTTGTCGTGGAAACTGCACAAATTGACCAGAACCGACAAGTGGAAGTCGCTGAGATTCAAAAGATACTCGCCATCGAACTCCAAAGAATCGAGCAGGAACAGGAAGTTGAAGTGCGAGATATAGAGAAACAATTGATGGTAGAGAAAGCGCGTATCGCTCAAGAAGAAGGTGTCCAACTCCGTGATGTTGAACGAGACCTGGTCGTCCAAACTGCTAAATTTGCTCAAGAACAACAGGTACAACAACGTGAAATTGAAAAGAACCTTGTCGTGGAAACTGCACAAATTGACCAGAACCGACAAGTAGAACTTGTTGAAATTGACAAAATGTTGGTAGTAGAACAATCACGCATCAACCAAGAACTACGAGTCGCACTCACAGACGAAGATAGAAAAATTGATGTAGCAAATAAACAGCAACTCACAGCACTTGCTGAGAAAGAACAGCTGCTTGCCGAAGCAGAACGCATGGGGGCTGAAGTGGAAGTCACCGCAACCGAACAGGTAAGAGGGGCTGAATGGCAACGCGATGTTGCAATCATCGGGGCAGAGGCACAAGCACAACCGATAGAACGGCTCGCCGATGCGGTATTGTCAGAAGCGCGAGCCAAAGCACAAGGTGAAATGGCTGAATATGAAGCACGAAATGTCGCTGAACAACGTGTCCTCGTTCAAGAAGCTATTCTCGAATTGATTGATGAAGCACCAGATATTGTCGAACAACTGATGAGACCTGCTGAGAGAATTGATAGCATCAAAATTCTTGACATGGGGGCCGATGGCAAAGGAGGTCTCGACCGCAGCAGTATGGGGCGTCTTGTAAATGCATTACTTGACACAGGTGCTATCTCACCCATGCTGAAAGAACTCTTTAACTTCGCTGATATAGATGCAGTTCAAGTCACGGATAAAATCGCTGAATACCTTTCAGGACTTGTTAACCCGGCGAGGAGTGATGTAACCACTCCCAATATTGACATAGATGTTGATATAGATGACGAGTAGTTATGACACAGTAAAAGACCTAGAAAGACACAAGACAATGCGCCACCAGAGACATCTCACCAACAGAAAACGTACCAGACGGCAAAGATGTAGAACTTGTAGCTCTAATAATGGTAAGCGAGCATGTCCAGCACTTGGCAATATGATTATTTGTCCTGACTGCTGTAGTGCCAAACGTGCAAAAATTCCCGGTTGTGATCATCACTGCAAGTACTATAGTCCTCTTCTGGTCAGCAGTAGGAAAAATAGACCTCCTGAATATCCACTCCACCTATGCCTTGTGAGCCGTTCACGTGACACCGGGATGGTCATTGTCGTTGGAACACGCAAACGTCCTGATGGCAATCTAAAGGCAATGTTCGTTTTACTTGACCTATGGAAAAAGGGGGTGAGAGATTGTTTCTACGATGCAAACTTATCAGAAAAACAGTTTGAACGCGCCTGCCAAAGGTTCGGAAATAGTTATATTGAACCAGAACAAGCAATCATAGAGGAAAAAGAGGAAGAGATTGAAAGGACGGAAGAAGAGGAGAAAGAGATCAAGGAGGAATTGATACGCGTCCCAAGAAACACACTGATCATTGAGGCGGAATCTGCTACACACTTTGATAACGGTATAAAAATAATTGATGATCAAGGAGCATCTGGTGGAAAAGCCATAGATAGTCCGCGGAATGCACGAGGAATCTATGAAATCCACATCCCAAAAACTGGCAGATGGTATATTTGGATTCGGACATTCTATAAAGCCGGCAATCAAGACTCATATTGGATCGGCATAGAGGATGTTGAACCTAATCCCTGGGATGAACAGGGAGGTCCAAATGCAATCAAAATTTGGGCTGTACCCGGCGATAACGCAAAGTGGAATAGGTGGATATGGGATACCTCAACACACCCACTTGGCAAAAAAATTCCGGGATATTTTAATGTGAAACGCAAAGGATACTATCGTCTTTGGTCAAAAGGGAGAGAACCCGGAACGCTTTTAGACCAGATTCTGCTAACACGTTCACGAAGATTTAATCCAGAAACTGCTTCCGAAGGTAAACCGATCCCTGTCTACACCGAACCCCACCCTTACGAACCGGCAACTTTTGAAGAATGTCAACGACTCATTAACCATGCAGTTGAGATTTCAAAAGCTGTTGAAACGGAATTTCCATGGGAATTTAAGTATTGGCTTAATGATATCTGGGGAGATATTAGGAAGTTTCCTGAACATATAGGTTCACTCTACAAATGTCATAAGTGTGAAACCGATTTACCAGATCAAGCTGTTGACCTTATCAAACAACATGCACATACGGAAGATATACAATTTTACATCTTATGCAGAAAATGTGGTGGTGAGTTTGATTAATAAACCATTGGTATTTCTGATCTTTTTTCAGATATGTCTTTTCTTATATACATCACAAGCGTATGCTGCCCCACCTAACCCATATCTCTATTTTGATATTGATCCTACCACCGGAAAAATCGTTCCTAAACCTTCTAACGGTTTAAGTGCCGAACTCAGCATTGAAAAATACATGCAGGCATTAGATGGATGCTGTATTTCACGGGAGCAGGGAGTCCTACAACCTGATGGCATTGAATATGTGCTTGCACTGAAAATCGATTTCAGTGACCAGCCTGGGGTTAGGTCAAGTGCAGAATTTGATGAATATCTTTTTGCTGAATCGGGTGTATCTTTAAGAACCTATTTTCGTGAGAACTCATATCAACAGATGGATGTTCAACCAGGTCCTGCTGCTGGCGTTTTACCCGCTGGTGATGCGTGGATACGCGCAAAGAAACCGATGGTCTATTACGGTGAAGGGGCAAGACATATAAACCGCTATCAAGAACTCATTGCGGAAGCCTGTCGGGCAGTAGACGACACCGTGGATTTCTCTAAGTACGATAGAGATAAAGATGGAATCGTTGACCATGTATTTGTCATACATGCTGGGAATGACGAGGCATCTACAGGAGTTTCCAATGATATTTGGTCGATTTTAACACCAGATATCAACATTATGCTGGACGGCGTTTGGGTTGACACCGCAGTCATAGTAGCTGAAGAACCTGACTTTGAAAAACCGCACTTAGGTATATATTTCCACGAGTTTTTCCATGACTTCGGGGCACCAGATGTCTACGGTTTGAACTTCACAGATGCACGTGATCATAAATGGGGTTTGATGGGGCAATTCGGGCCGTTCCAAGGACCTGAGGTATTCGGTGTTGGAAACGGTTTGGCACCAAGTCACATTATGGGATATCTGAAATGGGACTTTGATGCGCGGCCAGATAATGGACGACTGGGTTGGATTGAGCCAGTAAATATTACAGATGGAGGAGAGTTTTCTATTCCAGCTTTTGAACTATCCTCTCAGACAGATAAACTCTTCAAAATAGATATTCCAAATTCAAGAAGATTATCAACGCAAGCCAACACGCATTCCGCTTTATCTGACACATCACAAAATAGAGAGTTCTTCCTCATAGAAAATCGTTATAAAAACTCGGGAGCGACCTTTGACACATACCTTCCGGAATCTGGCATCCTAATTTGGCATATAGATGAAACACAAGTACGGCCCGTTGGTAGCTACGATGCTGCACAACAGATATGGTTGGAGGACCCAAACGATCCTGAACATTTAGGTATAACACCAGATGATCCCGGATTTATTGACATCAATACTATCACTGATGGTGCTGCTTATTCTGCTGATGATGGTCAGACTGCATTTACACCTGGAACCTTACCAAATAGCAGTGCCAACGACGGTACTTCATCAGGTATATCAATTACGAATATAAGTGCTGAAGGAATGATCATGCAGATACTTGTATCATTTGGTGATACCTATGAACCGAACAACACATTAGAGACAGCATTCCCTATCCTATATGGACAACCTTACTATTCCTTTATTTATGATGCAGCAGACACAGGAGATTATTATAAGGTTGTGGCGGCGGGCAGCATCTCTGTACGGGCAACCTTGTCAGAATTTCCTGAAGACCTGGATTATAGGTTAACTCTCCAGACTGAAAATGCGGAGACATTGGCTATAGGTGAAAAAGCAACAGATGCAATCGGATACGAGATAGTATATCAACCGAAAACTCAACAGACATTATACTTCAAAGTATCATCCGATGGGGATTACAGCAATACGGCATCATACAAATTCAGTGTTGAACAAATTGAACCTGAACCCTTTGCATTTTCACAGACGAGGGTGTATCCAAACCCGTTTCGGCCAATGACTGCTGAAATGACATTTGCCTATCAGTTATCTGCATCACAATCTGCCGACAAAGTGTCCCTTAGAATCTATACGATAACAGGTGAGATGATTTATAACAAATCCCATGATAAGGTATTTGCACCGGGATCTTTCCGTTGGAATGGTGCAAATCAGTATGGAACTCCACTTGCACCTGGCATATATATCTACCATATTGCTGCAACACAGAAAGACTCAATCGTAAATGATATAGGCAAATTCAGTATCCTTAAATAAATATACGGATATTCCAATCCATAAAAATAATCGTAGGGGCGGGGTTTCCCCGCCCGCCTCTTACCGGTTTCCCGCCCGCTATTACCCAATTAAGATTTTAATCTTCATAAGTTTCAGATAGTTTCTTTACCTGAAACTTGTTGACGAAAAAAAGCAGATATGGTATTGTATATTTAGG
>VXOP01000115.1 GCA_009839975.1 Candidatus Poribacteria bacterium | reverse complement strand
ACGAAATTAAAAACACATGTTCTATATACCTTTCGCACCGCTGGTGCTTGGGATTTTGTTTTTCACATGTTCTATACACCTTTCGCACCGCTGGTGCTTGGGATTTTTCTGACCATTTCTGCTAAAATCTTTACACACCCGATTAATATTAATGTGGGTGTGTAGAGTTATGGTTATTTGTCTGAACCAAGATTTTCAGGATTATAGGATTATCAGGATAAGAGGGGAAGGGTGGAAGATTGGCCTGGGAAAGATTGGTTTTTACCCTTTTAATTACTTAATCTTCATTAGGGTGATCCTCAAAATCTCTTGAATGTTAGCGGTCTATATGGTATTATCTACATATCATGGAAAGAACAGCAGAAACCGTCCCAATTTATACAATAGGCTACGGGAGCCGCTCAATTGAAGATTTCATTGCAGTGCTTCAGCAGTATAAGATTGCTTACTTGATTGATGTCCGCTCTATTCCACATTCCGGGTATAAACCGGAGTTTTCCAAAAAACCACTTGAGAACAGACTGGAACGTCACGATATTTGCTACGTGTATATGGGTGACTTAATCGGTGGGAAACCTGACGATGAATCCTGTTACATAAACGGGATTGTTGATTACGAAAAGGTGAAGAATGCGGAATTCTTCCAACGCGGTATTGAACGTCTACACACTGCATTCTCGCAACAGCAGCGCGTTGCGCTTATGTGCAGTGAGGGAAAACCTGAGCAGTGCCACCGAACTAAACTTATCGGTGCAACCCTGATTACGCAGGATTTACCTGTCGTTCATATTGATGAGAATAGTGAAGAGGTAACACAGGAAGAGGCAATTGAACGGATTACGGGTGGACAGATGTCTTTGTTTGGTGAGGAGACGTTTCATTCCCGGAAGAAATATCAGTAAATGTCTATGGATATAAAAATTGTCACCATCGGTGTATACGGTTTTGACGAGGTTAGTTTTTTTGAGGCATTATGTAAAGCAAAGGTTGATACCTTCTGCGATATCCGCAGCAGACGAGGTGTCCGAGGAGCAACTTACGCATTTGCAAATAGTAAACGGTTGCAGACACGATTGGAAGAACTTGGCATCCGCTACATTTATCGTAAAGACCTTGGACCAACAAAAATTGTCCGAGAAAAGCAGGCTGCAGCTGATAAAGTAACTAAAACTCCCAAACGCAAACGCACTCAACTTGGTGAGACGTTTATTAAGGCATACCACGTTGAATGCCTCAATGCCTTTGACCCACAAAGTTTACTTGACGAATTAGAATCAGACGCACAGGTTGTTGCACTGTTTTGTGTTGAAACTGCCCCTGAAGCGTGCCATCGCTCTTTAGTTGCGGAAAAGTTGGCGAATACATTTAGTTTAGAGGTAGAAGATATTTTACCATGAGAGTGTTAATTGTTGCGAAAACCCGTATGGGTAGCGGTGCTTGTATTGGCGGGATTACCGAGACTGGGGAGAGTGTTAGACTGGTTCCGTTGAATGCTGATCCGCACGAGGGTGCGAATAGAGAGTATGAAGTCGGTGATGTTTGGGAAATTACTGGTGAACCAGAAACTTCATTGACTCCGCCGCATAACGAAAACTTTGTCGTCCACAGTAAGTCGCGGATTTATAGAATGGATGACTCGAGAGAATTAATCAGGGCAATTGAACTTTTGATGCCTCCGAAATTTGGGGATCCGCTCCAGTTGTATGAAGGTTTGTTACAAACTACAAGCATCGGATCGCTCTACGTTCCGCCTGGGCGTGATGTTCCACCTTACAGCACCATGTTTTGGAAAACGGACAAGCAACTCACTCTCGAAACAGACAAGAAGAAGAATCTATGCTACCGCTATCCTACGGAAAACGGAGGTTTCACACTCACCTTCGTCGGTTTTCAAAAACCACTTAAAACCATTCCAGCAGACACACTTTTACGCGTATCGCTGCACATTGGTGGCGACCACAAAATAGACCATACGTTGAACTGCGCTGCTATGTGCAAGTCTCTGGATGGTTTCTTGAAGAGGTAAAACCGGATGAACCGATTCAGTCATGTGACAATAGGAGACCACCATCGCAATCACAGACATCTTCTTTAGAAGTCCTTAATAGCGTTTTTGGGCATCAAAATTTTTTGCCATTTCAGGAAGAGATCATTACTCAAGTTCGTAATGGTGAAGATGTCCTCGTTGTCCTTCCGACAGGTGGTGGAAAATCCCTATGCTATCAATTACCTGCGTATATTTTTGATGGCTTGACCGTTGTTGTTTCACCGCTAATTGCCCTCATGCAGGACCAGGTGATGCGATTAAGACAAATAGGAATCCGCGCTGCTTTTCTCAATCACCTGGTTGAAGAAGAGGAGTATATTGCAACAATGCATGAGATCAGGCAAGGAAACATCAAACTTCTTTATATTGCTCCTGAAACACTCGTACAACGACCTGAAATCCATGTAATGCTTTATAATTCAGATGTTGCATGTCTTGCAATTGATGAAGCGCACTGTATATCACAGTGGGGACATGATTTTCGTCCAACTTATCGTGAGTTGGACTGGGTTCGTGAGCAATTTCCAGACGCTGCATGCATTGCCTTAACAGCGACAGCTACCCCCCAAGTACAAAGAGATATTAAACAGTCTCTCAATTTTTCAGCAGACAACCAATTCATTAATAGTTTTAATAGAAATAACCTCTTTATTTCCGTTGAACCAAGATTTGAGTTACTCGGTCAAACATTAGCGTTTCTCAAAAAACATCCTCATGAATCTGGTATCATTTACTGTCAAAAAAGAAAACATGTAAATTGGTTGTGTGAGAATTTGGAAGAACATGGTATTTCTGTTCTACCCTACCACGCAGGATTAGATCGCGAAGAACGAAAACAAAATCAAGAGGCTTTTATTAAAAACGATGTCAGCGTGATAGTTGCCACAATTGCTTTTGGTATGGGAATTGACAAGGCAAATGTTCGGTTTGTGCTACATGCGTGGCTGCCGAAAGATATTGAATCTTATTATCAGGAAATCGGCCGTGCTGGACGCGACGGTAAACTTGCAGAATGCCTATTATTGTTTAGTCAGGATGATGTAGATAATCTCAAAGAACTAATTGAGGATGGACATCCAACGCAACGCGAAGGACGGCTTGAAAGTTTGAACAGACTCATCGACTGGGCAAATTTAACAGAGTGTCGTCGTAAGACATTATTGGGCTATTTTGGCGAAACTTACGAAGAAGACAATTGTGGGATGTGTGATAACTGCGACATGACAAAGATAAAAAAAGTAGATTTGACAGAAGCTGCTCAAAAATTCTTATCCTGTATTGTTCGTGTTGAGAACAGCACCACAAATGTAGTCTTCGGTGAAGAATATTTCATTAGCATAATGCATAATAATAAGAATAACAGACGTATTCCGATCTGTTTGCCAGTTGGTGTTCTATACATGATCGATATTTTGCGAGGAGAAAATCAAGAGAAGATAATTAGGAATAAACATGATAAACTCTCTACTTGGAAAATCGGACAAGAGTACAACTTAGAACAGTGGTACTATTTAGCACTACAACTGCTCCAGAACAACTTTTTTGAATGCAAACCGGAGGATGGAACTGTTCATCTGACAGACAAAGGACGGGAGATTAACAGAAAGAGAGTTGAATCTGATGCAAGATTTTGGGGGTTTCCGGTGGATTCGGTAGAAAATGATTTCAGTGATAGTACAACTGTAGAACTGAATACTAATGAGTTTCCTTCGGATGAACAATACGATTGCGATTTGGAACTTCTTGAGAGACTTCGTGAAAAGCGTAGAAGGATTGCTGAAAAAGAACTGAAGAAGTCTTCAAGTATTTTACCTATTGTTTCATTAAAGGAGATGGCAGTTGAATTACCGCAGACATCAGAAGCATTTCGCCAGATTCGCGGCATAGGGGAAGTAAGAATGAAATACGCAGATGATTTTTTGCCGATCATCCGTGTCTACTGCAAAGAACAAGGTATTGATTGATGCACCTATTTTTCTGTGATCCATAAGTTTTTCCAAATATGTAGTAAAACTACCGAGTGTGTAAAGTTATTGTTACCGTTTTTGTCAGAATCGCGGATTACGCGGAGAACACAGCAGACACGGCAAGTGATCTTGCAAAATCAGGGTTACTTTCACAGACTTTCACATAATTGAGGGTGTGCATAATTATTCGTCTCATCAACACAGACAACAAAAGGTGTCTGGTGCCGCTTGATTTATAGAAATGCTGTTGGTAGTAGCACAATTCATTGTGCGTTTTTGAGGTGACACATTCACATACGGCAGAAGTCACAGCAGTCGCGATTGTGGGCCTCATGCAGCCACCAACACGATAGTGAACAATTATCAGAATACTGACTGAAAATGTCAAAAATCTGCTAAAATACTAACGATTGGAAAAGTCAATAATCTAATGAAATGCTTACTAATGCAAAAGGAGTCAATTATGAATATGAAACAAAAACTGACTTATATGCTAATCGGATGTCTTTTCACAATGTCAGGATATGTTCTGTCAATCATTATCAACCCCCTAACACAAGGAGAAGCACAAGACGAAAAAATAGCAGTGTTTGATAAAATCACATGCAAGAAACTGGAGATTGTCAACGACTATGGGAAAACTGCGGCGGAACTAAGTTCTTCTCCGGGGGGTTATGGCCTTCTGAAAACATACAACAACGAGGGGAAACTATCCACGAAGTTGGACATCTGGGGTATGGTAGTATTCAATGACGAAGGACAAAGTGTGGCTGCATTGGGAGAGGCGTTTGACGGTGGTGGCTTTCTGAGAATAGACAACCATGAGGGAGGCTCTTTGGCGAAATTGGATTCTTTTTTGGGTGTTGGTGGTCTGACCATCTATAACGACGAGGGGGAAAGTGTGGCTACATTGGGACAGTCGTTGTCGGGCGGAGGGGTTCTGCAATTCTACAACAAAGAGGGGAAGCAACTTGTTGTTATTTCTTCCCTTGAAGGACGCCCAAACGATGGTCTTATCAACATCTATAATCACAGAGGAGAGTGGCGAAGCTTCAGTGCAGAAGGGGTATCACGGATGGAGTAATTGCAGTATAACCTTATTAGGGATTTAAGTGGAAATGATGCATTAATTGTAAAGAATTTCTTGATATTTCGTGCCGAATAATGTATAATTCCATTAATCATTAAGGAAATTTGCCTTTTGAATTTTCTCTGATATTCTTTAGTCTTTACTTTTCAGTTCTGGACATTCTGTCCTATATTATCAAGAGAATGTAATTAAGAAAAATTAACGTCGTTATATCCTGAACGTGTTAAGCGAGTTTTCATTTTTGCATAGTGCTGCTGTGTTCTTTATAGTTATGTAAGATATTTATTCAAGAGTGAATTACTGTTAATATTTCATTCGGAAAGAAACTTGGGTATGATTGATTGGGAGAAAAATTTCGCGGTTATTGTACAAACATCAAATCTTCCTCTGCTCATAGGGCGTGGATCCCCTGCAAACAACGTGCAAGAATTCTTTGATCGGGCATTTGGCCATGCAGTTATGGTGCTGAAAGTTGATGGCGAGCTGCATTACAAAGGTTATCGTTTCAATATAGATGGTAAGAAAAAACTCCGCAAACTCTGTGCTACAATTTACGCCAATGCTCAAGATCAATATTTAGAGAATGAGGAAATCCGGAAGGAGATAAATTGTATGGAAAGTATTCTTAGGGAAGGGGTACGAGCGGAGATATTTGACGAAGGTAAAAGGTACCGTCCACGACATCAATGGGGAGTGGACGGTACTGTAGAGGATAATCTCGTCTATTATGACTTGAATTATAAAGAGAAAGAAGTAAATGCTATTTGGACTCAGGTCATACAAGCCGAAAAACAAGAAAAACATTATAGTCTGAATCCAGATATTGCTAAAAAGACTGGTAACTTTCCTAAGAATGCACTCGTGCATAATTGCGTAACTTGGATTATTGAAACCCAGCACGTATCAGTAAACCGTTTTCTCTTAGACCGCATACCTGAAGGTAACATTTCTCAATTCGCAGATAATTTGCGTAGAATCGGAGACAAACGTGAAACAAGCGAACCTAATAAAAATTAGCAAGTTTCAGATAGATAATGACGGTGATCTCCTGCTGATCTCTGAAGCAGATAAACTGCCTTTTCTGGAGGTTAACGAGAAAGGGGTTGCCTTTGATGCAGGTCCCTTCACAGGGGCTTTTTGTGATCTCAATGGGTTATCCAAATTCATCGTAAAAGGTAAAAGGAAAGCAGCATGTATCCTACAACTCAAATTCGCAGAAGCGGATATCTACCCAATCGGAAGGTTTCACTTTAGTGAAACACAGTACGAGCAGTACAATGAAGCATTGCTTTGGGTAATTGATGCTAATAAGCGGATTGCAGAGAGAAAAGGAGAGACAGAAGTATATTCTATGTCTATCACGAAAGCGGTTAGGAGTGTCATTGCGAAGTGCATAGGACAGAACGAAAAGTACCTTAAACTCAACACCTCTATTAAAAAGATTACGGTTTCTTTAGATTCTTTAGAGAGGCAAAACTTGATTCACGAAGTAGAAAAGCGTTTTCAAATCTTTCTTCCAGACAGTATTTTTGTGCAAGACACAATTGCAGATGTGATTGATTATGTAAATGCCCAAGTTGAGGATGAAACAGATCTCCATCAAAAACTATCTCCACAACCAGAGAGATAAGCTCACCAGGATACTATGAATACGCAAACAACTACCAAGAACACTGATTTCAGGGGTTATTAGGTTTGTAGGGATTCTCTCCACTTCTATCGTTCACTCACTCAACAGAATCTGCTCAACTCTTTCTTTTGCCTGTTTCACAACGGCATTAGCTTCTTGCTGCAATCGTTTCGCGTTACTACGGATTTCGGTAATGTGGTTAGCAATCTCTGCTTGTTTTGCAATGTCAGGTAAGATTATCTTTAATCGTTTCACAACGTCCCTTGTTATACCAGTAACAGTTGCTCCCGTTATCTCTCTTTGTACTTGCAGCTTACCAAAGCTTGAGTTAAGATAATTAAGCAGATAAGTGGGATTTACACCTTCCTTTGTTCTCAGTAGGAATAGATGTTCATTTATATTTTGTCCTACATGGACTATGTCACTCACAATTCCAATCTTTCCAGTAGTCGCGCCATCTTTTACTAAAAGTAGATCGTTCAGTTGCGTTTCAGTTCCCTTGTGTAAACTATGGAATTCATGCGGGATGTATCTTGGTGTTTTAATCTCTACTTCACACTGATCGTTTATATGTTCTCCACCAAAACTTAATACGCCAGTTTGTATTTTACCGACACCACCTTTCGGGCGACTTCCACTGTCTATTAACTGCAATAATTCAGCAAGTCGTTTTACATTACTTGACTGGTTTAATTGTTCATCAATAACTTTATAGTAATTCTTATAATAAAATGGATCAATACGCAAACATGTTGTTCCTCCAGCAAAAACAACAAAACACTTCTTCTCCTCAACTGCTGGCATCTCAATTCCTAATTCCGATAACACATAATCATCAATTGAAGCCAATAGATCATTTGCTTCCTGTTCTTTCTGCTTTTTCTGAGTATAGGCCTGACTATTATAAACAACTCCGAGCCCACGAGAC
>VXOP01000348.1:7060-7687 GCA_009839975.1 Candidatus Poribacteria bacterium | reverse complement strand
TGGTGAAATGATGCGATATAATATTCGTGAAACAATGCTGGAAGGAGAAATAATTCCAGAACGTATTTTACATGATATATTTCCGCAAAAAGAATTTGCTGACAAGAAAATTCTCATTCATCGAGATGGAATTTTACCAGAATCGGAGAAAAACACTCTCATAGATTGGGGCAAACAAATCGATGCAACGTTTTATTTTGTTGAAGTAATCAAAAGCGGACTTCCTCGTCTATATGCTTTTGAAAACAAAGAAATCATCAAGACACCTAAAGGAAACATATTTAAACTAAGTGAAACCGAAGCGTTACTTGTCTCATCTGAATTTTCAGCAAGATTCAAGGCAACGCCGCAACCAATTCGCGTTCGTACGCATCATCCCTTTTCATTAGAGAATGCACTACATTCTGTTCTTTCTCTAACTTTGCTTCACTACGGTTCTCTCCGTCCTCCCCGTTTACCTGTTACTACACACTATGCGGATAAAATATCTTCTATGGCTATAAAAGGTTTAAGGCCAGAAACGCTTGATGGTGAAATACCGTTTTGGCTATAATCGTCAATAAGTAAAGAGCAGGATGTAAGGTTTTTGTCACTGATGCTCTCTGGCACGTAAAGATTATGTAACCT
>VXOP01000348.1:0-7050 GCA_009839975.1 Candidatus Poribacteria bacterium | reverse complement strand
CAATTATGGTGACAAAATATTTACACACCCCACCAAAAAACGAATTGCACTTTCAAAGTGAATATGCTACAATGAAATTCAACTATAGAACCTATAGAGAGGACGATGGATTACACACAACTCCCACTACCACAACACATAAAGGAAGAAATTCATCAAATTCTATCTGAGGCAAATGAAAATGGATACGAATTTGATGATAACGCAATATACCGTAATCTCATTGAACTGACAACAGATGATCCCTACACACAGTCCGCCTTTGCACACATTGCCATTTCTCTGCTAAACGCCTGCCTTAACGCACCAAATCCAGTTGCAGCATTAAACAATTTTTCACGTTTCGCTATGGTGACATTTAGTCGTAGCTGGTTATATAAACTACTTCATGATGCACCTTTTCTAATGCCTACCATAATGCATATTTTTGGGGCATCTACATACCTGTCTGAAATCTTGATACGCAATCCAATTTATCTATACGATGTCATTGATGCAAACGTAATGGAACATAAAAAAACAAGCCAAGGCATGTATGCTGAACTTGCAACAACACTGAATTTGTTCAATGACATCGACCAAAAACTGCGAATTCTCAGACGTTATAAAAAGCGCGAAAGTCTTAGAATCGCAGTGCGTGACCTCTTAAATACTTCAGATGTTGAAACAACCACACTGGAGATGAGTAACTTAGCCGAAGCCACGTTACAACACTGCTACGAAATCGGTCGGGACCAAGTCGTCATACCTAAGCTTGGAACACCGCGTAACGAAGACGGTTCTGACCCGTGTCGGTTTGCTGTTATAGGCATGGGTAAATTCGGCGGTTATGCGCTTAACTATAGTTCCGATATTGACCTAATATTTGTATACTCTGACGAAGGGAAGACGGATCAAGGAATTGACAATAGTGAATACTACGCACGATTGTGTGAGTTTATTATCAACGCAATGAGTGAAGTTACCTCTGATGGGTATGTATTTCGCGTAGATATCCGATTACGACCTGAAAGTAGTGCCGGCGTCATAATCCGATCAATGGAAAGTTATGAAAGTTATTATGAAGGATGGGGAGACCTATGGGAACGGCAAGCACTCATTAAAGCACGACCCGTCGCAGGAGACATAGAATTTGGCGATGAATTTATTCGCATGATACATCCTTTTGTCTATCAACGTTATTTAGATGGTGTGACTTTGAACGAAATAAAGGTTGATATCAGAAAAACAAAAGAACGGATTGAACAACGAATCGTTAATGAGAAAACGGATATTGACAAGCATGTTAAACTTGGACCAGGAGGAATACGCGACATCGAATTTACAGTGCAGTGTCTGCAGATGATACATGGCGGACGACTAAAATCATTGTGCACCCAGAATACATTGGAGACACTGCAAGCGTTGAAGGCAAATGAACTCTTGAACCCCCACGATGCTGATGCCTTAACCAATGCTTACAGGTTTCTTAGAAAGGTAGAAAACGCAATACAGATCGAAGCCGATCAACAACGTTACGCAATTCCTGCAAAGGAGAATGAGGAAATACAGTTAGCAAGAACGTTAGGTTATATGGATGAACCACTTGACTCATTTCAACAAGACTACATTAAACACACTTCAGAAGTCCGTCGTATTTTTGAGAAAGTCATGGATGTTCAAGAACCTGATCAACTGGATATACCCGTACTTCTAAGTCAAGATGATTCTGAGGAGATACAGCAACAATTGGGTAAATTCGGATTCGAAAACCCGCGTGATGCACAACGACTCTTGCGGCACCTTGCAAATGGTAGTGATGGACAACAGTTCTCCCCATCCGTCAGACGCACATTCTTCAAACTTGCACCTGTCCTGTTGAACTGTCTTAGTAAAGCACCTGATCCAGACATGGCACTTCGTTATTTTGATGCATTTGCCGAGAAAGTCGGGGCAAGAAGCAGCTACTATACCATGTTCTTGGAACGGCAAAACATACTTGAAGCACTTACCAGTTTATGCGGTTCCAGTCTATACTTGGCAGATTTATTGATAGCAAGTCCTGAACTCTTTGATCTGTTGACAATCCCAACTTTCACTGAATCTACAAAGACACTTGAAGAGAAAATTAATGAAGTCTCACATATCATTGAAAACACATCCGATACCTATCTATTGAATTCACTCAGAAGGTATAAAAACGATGAAATCTGGCGAATAGCATTGAGAAACATATTAGGGAAATCTGACCTCCCTACGACAACTGAGGAACTCTCTGACTTAGCTGAGGCGATGCTACAATCTCTCTATCTTAAGATTGATTCGCAGATGCAGATTGAACACGGCATGCCAAAAACACATGACGGTACACCCGTTACATTTGCAATAATTGCGATGGGTAAATTTGGGGGACGCGACCTGAACTTCAGTTCGGATTTGGATGTCATGTTTGTCTATACTGAAGATGGGGAAACGACAAAAGGTATACCTAATGCAGAATACTTTACATCATTGGGATTGGAATTAGTAAACCAATTAGGTGGGACACACAGTATGAGTATATACGAACTGGACCTGCGTCTACGACCTTATGGCAATGGTGGTGCTATCGCATTACCGTTAGTTGGGTATCAGCACTATTACGACACTGCAGCAGAAATCTGGGAACGGCAAGCATTAACACGGGCACGCGTAATCGCAGGTGATATTGATGGATTGGGTACGGAATATACAAAACTTGCAAACGACTTCTGCTATAGTAGACCCATTACAAAAGATGAAGTCGCAGAAATCGTACATACACGAAAACGCAAGGAACAGCAATCAACACGAAAAAGCATCTCTAAGAGAAGACGAAGTACCCCACGTACAAAACGGAGATCAACAGATGTGAAATCGGGATATGGCGGGTTAGTTGACATTGAATTTGCTGTCCAGACTCTGCAACTCATACATGGAACAGAGGCGGATTCTGTTCGCGTACCGAACACATTAGATGCTATCGACAGACTTAACACAGTCGGTATCCTGACAGAAGAACAGAGTTCGGGACTATCAGAAGCATATAAATTCCTCCGACGCGTAGAAAACGCTCTTAGGATAGTTCATGACAGAGCCATGGATGCACTACCAACCCATCAGTCCGAATTAGCACAATTGGCACGGCGACTCGGTTATACTGACGTTGAAAACCGCTCAAGTGTTGAGAAGTTCTCTCAAGACTACGGCATGTGGACAGAAAAAACACGGACACTGTTCAACAGTCTATTGGTTGAATGATAAACTCTAAAGTAGATTCTCAAGATAAGCCTTTGCTCGCAATCCCGAATCCGTTGCAGATATTATCCCGGACATCGCTGCTACACCTGATGCACCCCCAGAAATGCACTCCTTTACACGGACAGGTGTGATTCCTCCCAGAGCGAACACAGGGATGTTCACATGATGTACCAACTCCTCAAGGTTCACCACTCCGACTGCCACATTGTATGTGGGTTTACTTCTCACCCTATAGATTGGACTGTAGGTTAAAAAATCAGCACCTTCACGCTCCCGTTTTTCCGCAGTTGAGATACTGTGCGTAGAACACGCTACCATCAGTTCGTTTTGTGTCTTCTCTCTTACCTCTTGAACAGAAACGTCATTATCAGGTAAATGAAGACCTACAGCACCAACATCAATGGCGATCTGGACATTCGAGTTTATGAACAGCTGTGCTTCATAACTCTTACATAATTTTGATATAGGCAGTGCTATTCTTAGTAAATCTGTATCATTAAGATCCTTTTCCCGCAACTGAATAGCCTTAACCCCTGCATCTAAAATCTCTGATACGACTGAGACGATAGATTTCGGTTGACACAAGTTTCTGTTTGTTATGACATATAGCCTTGATGTTAACATAATACGCTAAGGAGCACGGCGAAGTCTCGCAGCAAATGTGCCGTCTATACCGTGTTCGTGTGGAAATGTTTGTAGAAAACCTTCTGATGAAATCATACGCTTCGGCAGTTCTGGTAAATGCTCAGATGCATGTTCTATAGAAAATGTTGAAAAGCGGTTTAAGAAACGACGGATTACTTCTTGATTCTCTGACGGTTCTATCGTACAGGTACTATAAACCAATAAACCACCGGGTTTGATATGTGGGGCAACATTCTTTAGCAGGCGGTACTGATAGTTTCTGAGACCAATAAGTTGTTTTGGCGTCCTATTCCGGACAATATCGGGATGCCGTCTGAGAGTGCCGAACCCAGAGCAGGGAGCGTCAATCAAAACAGCATCTGCAGCATGAACAAAACTCAGGTCATCATTTGTTATATCAATTCTCCGTACCTCTACACTGTTGACACCCAGGCGTTTGCAGTTTTCAGTCAACAATTGCAGTTTCTTATCTGAAATATCAGAAGCAATTACTTTACCAGTGTTCTTCATCAAACATGCAAGGTGTGATGTTTTTCCACCCGGTGCTGCACACAGGTCTACTATCAGGTTCATATCAGTGGGGTTGAGCAGATGGGAAACTAACATTGCACTTTCGTCTTGCACATATACATCCCCTTCAGAGAGTAATCTCTTAAGAGCATTTTCTCCTGATGGAGCGGATAAGTTCTCATTTAACTTTGCAGAACTGTTTTCTACTGTAATTCCTTCTGGTGCAAATTGGGTCGGTTTTGCTTCTAAGCCATAACTATGCATTAGATCATAGAGTTTCTTACGATTAGTCCTGCGTGTATTCAACCGAACGGTCAAAGGTGCTATCTGATTACTGGATTTGCAGAAAGACACTGTCCACGCAAGACCGTGTTCGTTAATCCAGTGTTTGACTAACCATTCCGGATATGAAAGTGCATAAGATATATGTTTGACGGGTTGTGATTCAATGGAAGGATAAACTAATTCTGAGGATTTCCGTTGTAAATTTCTCAGAACAGCATTTATGAAACCTGCTGTCTTACTGCCTTTTTTAGTTAATTGGACGGTTTCATAGATTGCAGCATGAGACGGAATACCGTCAAGATGTAATAACTGAAAGGCACCGAGCCTCAAGATAGTACGGTGCTTGATGTCTAATTTAAAACGGGGGTTAACGAAGTGACTTAGAAACCAATCCAATTGGTATTGCCACCGAACAACCCCATAGACTAAGGCATTCGCTAACCGTTGTTCTCTTGGATTAATCGGATTGGATGTAAAGGTATCGTCAACAACTGCAGCAATTGATGTATCAGTCTCGCTAAGATTTAAGAGACTGGTCAAAGCAGCGTGGCGTGCATTCATTGTTATTATCCTACACGCAATTCTCTTTGCTAAGCAGACTCGGCTATAAGCGCGTTCAGTTTTCTATGGATACGTGATTTCTGACGATTCGCAGTACCCTTTTTGATGACACCTTTACTGGCAGCTCTATCAAACAGACTTGCTGTCATCTTGCAAAACTGTTGGGCATTTTCCACATCACCAGCCTGCAAGGCAGTTTCAGCATTCTTCAGAGCAGTTCTAAGCGTTGTCTTACGATGTCTATTGCGTGCACGTTTTTTCGCATCGGCACGAACATGTTTCTTGGCAGATAATCTATGCAAAATACAAACTCCTTGTAAATAGATAACTCATATTTATAAAACTATTTAATGATACCACAAAAACCGCTGCTTGTCCACTTTATTATAGTGTAAGAACTGTTTAAAATTTGATATATAGTTTGAAATGTGTTATAATTATATAACGTTATACAATTGGCAAGAATCTGTCTAATAGATAGAAATAAAAATCTACACATCTCTGCTCCTGAGATATAGAAGGAGCCTTGAAGTCCATAGAGAGGATAAAATTTGAAACCTTATGAACTAATGCTTATCATTACCCCTGACCAGGATGAAAGTCAAACAGAGACGCTGATTGAGAATGTCAAGGGTATCATTGAACAGAACGGTAATATCGTCCATATTGACAATTGGGGAAAAAGACGACTCTCGTATCCTATACGTAAACGTACCGAAGGTTATTACGTGATTTATGTATTTGAATGTGAAACGAGTTTCGTCGCTCAACTGAATCAGGCATTACGTGTCAATGAAGCAATTCTACGACACATGATCGTGCTTTTTGAAGATGATCTTGAAAAACTAAAAGCAACACCAGATGAAGAAACGGATGAATATGCCGAAGACGCAACTGAATCTATAGAAGATATAGCAGAATCAGAAGAAGAAAATCAAAACCCTGATACATCTTCACCAGAATCTGCATGACGCATTACTACCCCGCAACGATAAAAACGTAAAGTTATTTCTATTACGAAGGAGAGAATTATGGCAAGTTATAACCGAGTGATTCTGATGGGTAATCTAACACGGGATCCTGAAATGAAGTATTTACCAAGTGGGACTGCTGTCACAAATTTCGGTCTCGCTATGAGTGAAAAATATACAGATCGCGAATCCGGTGATCTGAAAGAAACTGTCTGTTTTGTTGATGTTGAGGCATGGGGCAGACAAGGGGAAATTGTCAACGAATATCTGAGCAAAGGAAGCCCCGTTTTTATTGAAGGATCACTTAAGTTTGATTCTTGGGAAACGCCTGAAGGTGAGAAACGTAATAAGCTCAAAGTTAGAGTATTCCGTCTTCAGCTCATAGGTGGTAGACGGGACGGTGACGAAATGGGCGGCGGATACACCGATGCGATACCTGCAGAACAATCTCAAGCACAGCCAGAACAGACGCAAGATCAATCCGCAGGCGGTGGCAGTCCATCAACAACTGATGATGACATCCCGTTCTAAAAAAGGAGAATAAACTATATGGCATATCGTAGAAGATCACGTTATAGTAAGTTGGAATCCGTAGATTACAAAGATGTGGATACGTTGAGAAAGTTCGTTAACGAACGCGGGAAGATCGTGAGTCGTCGGGTGTCCGGACTTTCAGCAAAACAACAACGGATGGTCACCCGCGCAATTAAACGCGCACGAAATATGGCACTCTTACCTTTTACCCGATAAGATAAAATTAAGAAAATAATTGTATATGGAATCAATTTTGAATCGTTAAATGTATGATGTTCTACACTAT
>VXOP01000284.1 GCA_009839975.1 Candidatus Poribacteria bacterium | reverse complement strand
CTTTTTAAGAAGTTTCAAGATTATGAAGCCTTAAAAGAGATTCTGGAACATCACGAAACAACTATGAATTCTGAAGTAGAAGAAAAATGTTTGGAATTATTGGAAAAGCATGATCCCAACTTTGTAAGAGATTGGAAAGATAAAAATGAGGATACTAACACAGCAGGGAAGAATACAGATGAACCAAAACCAACAAACTGACATCCCAATTCGACTAGTAGAACAACTAATCCTCAAGAGCCTTTATGACGAACCTGATAATCACTGGATATATGTGCATATACAAGGAAGGATACTTTTATCAAGACTTATATTGATAATACAAAAGGAGATACTAAGTTATGCAAGAATTTGGCACTTTTAAAACGACATATCTACGGCAAGCTTGGAGAAGGGAGGATGACTTTACAACATGGCTATCAAAAAACTTGACACTATTAGGCAAAGCGTTGAATATGGACCTTGAACTCGTTGGTGAACACATCAATGTTGGACGATATGAATGTGATTTACTATGCCGGAACAAGCGTGATAACGCATTCGTAGTCATTGAAAATCAGTTAGAGGAATGTGATCATGACCATATCGGTAAAGCATTGGTCTATGCAACTGGATTACATGCCAAAACAGTCATCTGGATAGCAGAGGGCTTTACAAATGAACATCGAAAAACAATTGATAGGTTGAATGAGATCACCCCTGACGATATTCAGTTTTTTGGTGTGCAGCTTGAAGTAATTCGGATTGACGATTCACTGTCTGCTCCAAAGTTCAATCTTATCGTGAAACCGGATAACTGGGTGCCTCATATAATACTAAGTGATGACTACTGGGAGAGATTTAAACACTACTTGGAACAACATAAGAGTAACCTTGAAGTGTTGAAATGGACAGCAGGGAAAAATTTTCTCGGCTTCCACCTCGGATATGATGTAAATGATGGTCAGATGCCTAACTACTGGATTGCAGCAGGGAAAGACAAAGGATTTATTTCTGCAACTTTCTGTATAAATAAGCGGAACTTTCCGGATATCATACAATGGTTCAAGGATAACCGTCAGGATGTGGACCAAATATTCTCAAATAATTTTGATGAGAAACCTAAACGTCCTGATCCCCACCCATACGCAGTTGTTGGAGTTAGTCGTAAGTTAAAAAATCAAACAGAAGATACGCAGGAATTTGTATGGTTTCGTGAAAGACTTGAGAAATTATTTAACATTTTTAAACAGGACGGTGAGATTGATTTTCTATCAGGTGGATAGTCTCAGGACTAATATATGCGTTTTACTTAAAGACTTCCATATAGTATAATTCAAGTTGCCACATATTATATGCGGTATTGTTGGGGAGGGTTCCAACTCTTACAAATGTCAAGAGCACATTCAGTGTTGATTTGGATTGATCGTTTTTTATCAGCATCGGAGCAGCTCATCTTATCAAGAGCACTTTGAAACTTCAGATTCATAATCTTGTAAATTTACTAATCCTGTAAATCCTAGTTCAGACAAAAAGGTTACACTAAATTGACTTCTATAGTGCGGTTTGATGAAGATTAAGATTTAAATCGGGTAATATGCGGAAGGGAAACCGGTAACATGCGGTCTGGGAAACCCAGCCCCTACGATCATTCTGATGGATTGGATTACCTAAATATTTAATCTTCATCTAACCGCACCGAGTCGCTCGCTGCTATGAAACTTAATCTTGCTGGAGAATAGACAAATATTGATATAGTATTAGGTGTGTTGAAAATGAAGATAAATATAAAGATATATATTGGTCTTGTAATATTGATATTAATTCTAAGTGTTATTTTTTTCTTTTTGCTGATGCAACAGAAACAGAATTACCAAAATTTGGAATCTGAATTTGAGTCACTACAACAACGCGTTGCAGCACTGGAAATTCTACCTCAGACTGGGCAAGATGATGAAAAAACGAATTTAGCAACGCAACCTGCTAATGCAAGTACCAAACTGATTGACTTTGATTTTGATAAGTTGAAATTGGAATTGAAGGAATCTAATCAACGATGGTTGTGGAATTGGACAAATTTTTTTGGTGTTATGTTTGCTGTTTTTGGTTTGGCTTTATGGTTTGTTGTTAAGTCATTGATAGCAGATAGAGTTGAAGAACGTCTCAACGGATTCAAGGAAGCTGTTGAACAAGTAACAAAGGTGAAAGATGAATTAGGAATGTTCAAAAAAGAACATGCAGCATCTGTGTTAGAACGAAATCTTAATATCACCTATAATGGTTCCTATGCAGAGTCTATCAATGTTCTTTCAAAAGAAGTTCTCTTAGATGTGTATAAAGACAGGACACGTCGTTTTGCTATCAGAGATAAAGCGGCAGAAGTTTTAGCACATAAGAATTATTCACCGATGGTTTCTCCCATACTTGAATACTTAAATGATGTCGTTGATTCTGACCTTGATTTGGATCCTGAGTGGGAAACACCTAAAGACATAGAACATTATTTATTCCGTCATATAAGATTTGTTGAGGAAATCTGTAATGACGAGGCACATGAAGGACTTAAACAATTTCTTAACCGTTTAATATCAAAAGAACCGAAACAGAAGATGCTGCTTCTAACACCGACTGTGTATTCATTAGCAAAGGTTTGTGTTAAATTAAACATGAAAGATTCTACTTTCATTCTCAAGTCTGCAGTATCCCATCTCCAGCACCCTGACCACAACTTAAGTGCATTGGCTGAGTATTTCAGTGAGTTGGATGCACCAGAAGGTATAAAGGAAATATTGACAAATGGTTTAACAGATGGTATGCCTGAAGTAGAAACACGATGCTTGTTATTACTGTCAGAACGTTATCCCGACTTTGTGGAAAAATGGGAAACTGATAAAGAAACGGATAACATAGAAAGCGAGGAGTCTAATGAACCAAAACCAACAGAATGACATCCCAATTCAACCCGTAGAACACCCCATCCTCTGCAGTCCCTACGACGAACCTGATATGCACTGGACATACAACACAAACACAGGTGAGGCAGTAAAAAGTATCGGACGACGCGATGCAGGATACTGGTACAAAACAGAAACGACTGGTAATAATCAAATGAGTCTCTTTCAAGAAGAGGAACGCGACGATCTACCGTTGGTGAACGCACTACGTGCCGATGTGAGACGATGGCGTGAGACAAACTATCGGAATGCCACAGTCGTTACCCGTGAACTCCTACGACATTGGGCGCGCGATGACCTACTCAGACGACTCTTTTTCTGTCAACGCGAAGCAGTTGAGACTATCATCTATCTTGTAGAGATACGGCAAGGTGGTAAACGTCTCGGTTTTACCCCAACATTCTCCGATGAAGACCTGACTAGGTTAGTGGATACACCGAATGAATCCGATATCCCAGACCTTATCCGATACGGATGTAAGATGGCAACTGGTAGCGGTAAAACTGTCGTTATGGCGATGCTGATTGCTTGGGCATTTTGCAACCGTGGTAAAGTCGCTTCTGATGAACGGTTTCCACACGCTGCACTTATCGTTTGTCCGAATCTAACAATCAAAAAACGTCTACAGGTCTTGCGTCCCGATGAGGTTGAAAATTACTACGACGAGTTTGATCTTATCCCTACGAAACTGCGTCCATTATTGAACAATGGAAAGGTGTTGATTACCAATTGGCATCAATTTGCACCGGAATCTGAACACCATGAAAGTGGACAGACCTACGCTGTTGTGAATAAAGGAGAGGAAACACCGGATGTATTTGCCAAACGCGTCTTAGGTGAACTCTACGACCGCGCACCGATTATGGTCTTGAACGATGAGGGACATCACGCCTATCGTCCAGCTCCCACAGATGAGAAACTAACCGCTGCAGAAAAAGAGGAACTCCGCGGTGCTACTGTCTGGGTGAGTGGTTTAGACAGGTTCAACCAATCATGTGGTGTCAAGTTCTGTGTGGATCTTTCCGCTACGCCATTTTATATCAAAGGGAGTGGTCATGCTGAAGGTACTCCTTTTCCGTGGCTTGTTAGCGATTTTGGATTGGTAGACGCAATTGAAAGCGGTATTACAAAGATACCAAGACTCCCCGTCAGTGATACGACAGGAAGACCCGAACCGAAGTATTTTCGTCTCTGGAAAGCCATTAACGATGAGATCTTACCCGCAGAACGATTAACTAACAAGAAACCTAAACCTGAAGCCGTCTACCGAGTAGCAGAAGACGCACTCAATACCATTGCAAGCCAATGGAAAGAACGTTTTGAATACATTCAGGAAGCATCGGACGAACAAGACAAAACGCCGCCAGTGTTAATCATTGTCTGTGATAACACAAATATCGCTGAGTATTTTTACCGAATGATCTCAGGTGAAAGAGAGGTGGAAGTCATTGAAGAAGGTAGCAATGGGAAAAAGGGCAGAAGGAAAAAAGACACAAAAATCGAATATGAGCGGGGTGCTGTATTTCCTAATTTGCTTGGAAACAACCACGGCATTACACATACAATACGCATTGACAGCAAAGTATTAGATGCAGTTGATAGTGATGACCCGTCAAAGATCGCAGTCAAGCAGCAGAGGAACTCCGGCAAGTTGTCGCTACGATTGGCAAAAAAGGGAAACCAGGGGCAAATATAAGGTGCGTTGTTTCCGTTGCCATGCTCAACGAGGGATGGGATGCAAACAACGTCACACATATCCTTGGCATCCGTGCTTTTAGTAGTCAGTTATTATGTGAACAGGTCGTCGGGCGCGGGTTACGTAGAATGAACTATACTCCCGACCCCGAAACAGGACACCTCACCCCAGAGTATGCTGATGTCTACGGTATACCATTCTCAGTTATCCCATTCAAAGGTAGAAAAACAAAAAAACCAGAAGAAGGGGACAGACCCGTTAATCACGTCAGAGCATTAGACGAACGGAAGCATTATGAGATACGATTTCCTATTGTGGAAGGATACGCTTTCGCACTACGTAAGAACGAGATCATTGCAGACATCGATTCCATGCAAACACTACGTCTTGAACCAGAATACACACCGATTGCAGTGTTTCTTGAAGCAGCCGCAGGATTTCAAGTCGGTAACATCAGCACTTTACGACCGGGTGGGTTTGTCAGGCAGGATAGACAGAAGTATTATCAGCAGACACACATACAAACAATCAAGTTTGAAATTGCAAAACAGATCGTCTATAAACTCGTCGGAGACAAATGGAATGCACCAGACCCAGAGAGTAATCCAGAACTGCGGCTCATCTCTCGACACAGACTTTTTCCACAGGTATACAGGTATGTAGACAGATATGTTGAGACAAAGGTAGATTTCCGAAACTGCCATCCGTGTGAACTCGGACATCAAAAGTATGTTATGTTGATAGTTGATCGTCTGATGACAGCCATTCTACCTGATAAAACACAGGGTGAGGAGCCGTTGCTTCCGATCTTGAACCGATATAAACCTATCGGCACATCAGCAGATGTGGATTTTTTCACAACGCGGAGATGTAATGGCACACAACGTAGTCATGTCAATCTGGTTGTGCTGGATACCGCAACTTGGGAAAGTTCTGCATGCTTCTATTTGGAAGCGTCCGATATTGTCAAATACTATGTTCGTAATGACCATCTCGGTCTGAGTATTCCTTATGAGAATCTCGGCATTACACATTATTACGAACCTGATTTTATCGTTAGACTCAAAAACAATATTAACTTGCTATTAGAAACGAAAGGGTATTCACGGCAGGAAGAATCCTTAAAGACTGAAGCTGCAAGGCGTTGGGTTGCTGCAGTTAACAACTGGAATCGTGAGAGACTTGGGGATCCAGAGCAACAAGGACGATGGATGTTTCATGTGTGCAGAGACCCACAACTATTAAATGGTGAATTAGAAAGTTTAGAAGATAAAAATGAAGCAACATATAAGGAGTAAAACATGGGAATTATAGTGCCAACTGGCAAAAGCGGTATATTTGGTGATCTAAAACAACATGGAAGAGCACGCGCTGTCTTACCAATTCTTGTGCTTCGCGCACAGGAATCTAATACTATCACCTTTCGTGAATTAGGGAATGCCATCGGATTCCGACGTTATGATCTCTTTGGTGGTATCCTTGACTGTATCAACACTGAACTCTATGGAATTAACTCAGATATTCCAACGCTTTCAACAATTGTTGTTAGAATTGACAATAATGGCGAAAAGGCACCGAGTGGTTGGATGGCAAATCAGATGCGTGAACAGTTGAATATGGAACCTACATGGGAGAATTACCACCGTATCTGTATTCAACCTGTTTTTGATTATCCAGACTGGGATAAAATTATGGATGAAATTATCCAGTCACCAAACTGGTAAAGATAATCGATGATTTTATAGTGAACAATGAAACATATACTCTTTTGCTCATTACAATACATGATGGATTAGATCCAATATATCAGTCTTAATATTAGAGTGCTTTGCTGCGTATCTGTTTTAATTAGTTCCTACTCATCAACTACACCGTTTCAGTTGATATTTCTGTCCTTACATGTTATCATTACCTTTGAGTAATCCGTATTATAGAGAAAAACAATGAGCCCCCAAATGACTGAGCTAAACAGAGTTTTAGAAATTATCGGTAAGATAGCAAAAATATCTGCTGATGGTGATTACATCTACCGTGGAGAACCAGAATGTTATGAAAAAGTCACCTCAACCCTCTATCGCCAACTGACTGATCTTAATCTGACACATCTTGACATAGAAGAAGTTCAACAACAAGAAATAGAAGAGGCTAAAAGGTACACTAATGAGACAGACGATTTTAAAATCTGTATGAAAATCCAACACTTCGGTGGTAAAACTAATCTAATTGACTTTACAGAAGATTATGTCATTGCTCTTTTCTTTGCTGCAAGCGGTTCTCCCGATAAAGACGGGAGGATTATCTTGCAAAACAAGAAAGGTCAGATAAAAGACTGGATTAGACAAATTAAAGATCGAGTCCCTGATAGTCGTCCTGGGGTCCAGAAGAGCATATTTGTACAACCACCGAAAGGCTTTATTCCTAATGAACTAATTAAACAGGAGGAGATCGTAATTCCGAAAGAACTTAAGCGTTCTATCTTGGATTATATTGAGAACGAATTCAAAATATCTTACGAGAAAATCTACCATGATATCTACGGTTTTATCGGAAATCAGGTGAATCGATGGAGTGCCTATTCTGAGTTTAAAAAGGCCGAAGAACTTCAAAAAAGCGGCGATAAAACAGATCATTCAGTAGAAAAAGAAAAGCATTATCAAAAGGCAAGTGAGGGTTATACAAATGCAATAAACCGATTGCCTTCTTTAGCTGAACCTTACTACAACCGCGGACTTGTCAAACACCAGTTGGGTGAGGTCGATCACGCGATTGAAGATTATAATACTGCAATCAAACTCTTGCCTCAACTTGCCGAGGTATATTACAATCGTGGACTTGCTTACGATGAACGTGGTGAATATAAACTGGCCATCCAAGATTGCAATACTGCAATAAAGATTGATCCTAAAGATGTGAATGCCTATATTAATCGAGGTATAATCCATAGAGAAAACGAAGAACATGACAGGGCAATTGACGATTTCAATAAGGCAATGGAACTCAAACCGGACAATGCGGAAATATATAACAATCTTGGAATTACTTTTGGGAAAAAGGGTGAACACAACAAGGCAATTGACAATTTCAAAAAGGCACTAGAACTGAAA
>VXOP01000382.1:1382-51275 GCA_009839975.1 Candidatus Poribacteria bacterium | reverse complement strand
GAGACCGAAGATATGAAAGCAAACTTATGCAAATCACTTCCTATGAGAAAGGACACCGATTTAATTTGAATGATCCAATTGTCAATGAACTTGCAACATTTGGTGTCATTGCAAGGGGTGTTGATGGAATGTGTGAGATAGTAAATCCAATTTATAAACATAGAATCATACAAGCATTCAAACCAGCAATAAATGGATTGGAGAACGAGTATTTCTCGGAAGAGAAAGATGAATGTAGCTTGGATTACCTTACACCAACTGGAGATATTGATATAGAAGCAGTTCTTGATAACTTTCGAGATTTTATTGCTCGTGTCGGCTTTCGTATTCTGCAAGTTCCGGACACACCACAGGAATATGTTGGTCAACTTCTGCTTTATGCCTACCTTGAACACTTCATCCGAAATGTAGGTGGAAGTATGTATCTTGAGGTACAGACAGGTCGAGGTAGGATGGACCTTCTCCTTATTCACAATCAGAGGAAATATATCGTAGAAACAAAAATATGGGAAGGTAAATCACGTTATGCTTCAGGTAAAAAACAACTCGCAACGTACGCGAAATTAGAGGGAACAGAGCAAGGCTATTATATCGTGTTTGATCATCGTGAGAAACCAGAACCTATTGTAGAAACAGAAACTGTTGACGATATAACCATACGGAGTTACGTCATTCCTGTTTTGCAAGCACATCCCTCATCAGTATAGGTAATGTGTATTTGAAGGAAGTTCACAAGAGAAGCAATGATTGAAAGGAATAAAATGTAAATGAAAACAATAACCTATCGTGATGCTCTTAAAGAGGCACTGATAGAAGAGATGGAACGGGACGAAACCGTCTTCCTTATGGGGGAAGACATCGCTGAATATGGCGGCGCATACAAGGTTACGGACGGTCTATATAAGCAGTTTGGAAAAGAACGTATCCGAAATACTCCCATCTCTGAATCTGCGATAATTGGCACTGCACTGGGTGCAGCAGTTACAGGCATGCGTCCCGTTGCAGAACTGATGTATATTGACTTCACTGCAGTTGGAATGGATCAAATTGTCAACCAAGTAGCAAAAATCCGTTATATGGTCGGTGGACAGTTAGATGTTCCTCTTGTCATCCGCACACAAGGTGGTGCCGGACGTTCATCCGCTGCACAGCATGCACAAAGTCTTGAGGCATGGTTCGTGCATATTCCGGGTCTACTTGTTGTCATGCCGTCCACACCCTATGATGCAAAAGGACTGCTAAAAACTGCAATCCGAAACGACAACCCTATTATGTTCATTGAACACAAACTGCTCTATACTGAAGAAGGCGAAATCCCAGATGATGAATATACAATTCCTTTGGGTGAAGCGGAAGTAAAGAGAGAGGGTGACGATATTACGATTTTGGCAACATCGCGTATGGTCTTAAAAGCACTTGAAGCAGCTGAGGAACTTTCAGAAGAAGGAATCTCCGCTGAAATTGTCGACCCAAGAACGCTCATGCCACTTGACAAAGATACCATTTTCGAGTCAGTCAAGAAAACGAACCGATTACTGATTGCACATGAGGCAGTCGGTAGAGCAGGTTTCGGTGCTGAAATCGCTGCACTTGTTGTCCGAGAGGTGTTTGATTACCTTGATGCACCCATTGAACGCGTGGCTGCTGCACCCGTCCCTGTTCCATTCGCACCCGTGATGGAAAAATTCGTTATTCCTGATACGGAACAGATTGTAGATGCAGCACGAAAATTAGTGAAATATGAGATATAAATTGCATAGAAAATGAAAGGAGAAAAATGTGGATTTAACAGATTTTTTAAGACTTATTACACCGAAACGCATTCTGATAATTGTACTTGGCATTGTCGTCTTGATAAGTCTATCAACAAGTTTCTATACGGTGGAAGCAGACGAAATCGCTGTTGTACTTTTGTTCGGAAAATCTGTCCGAAAAACCGAGCCTGGACTTCACTTTAAATTGCCATTTGGCATTGAAAAAGCAAAGAAAGTTCAGGTTAGAAAAGTCTTCAAAGAAGAATTTGGGTTTCGAACTTTGAAAGCTGGAATACGCACTGAATATGATCCCCGCGATTTTAGCACTGAATCGCTGCTACTCACAGCAGATCTGAGCATCGCTGATGTTGAATGGGTCGTTCAGTACAAAATCAAAGACCCAGAACAGTACCTGTTTTCAGTTAGAAATCCAAAGTTTGCATTACGCGATCTATCGGAAGCTGTCATGAGTCGGGTTATCGGAGACCGTACTGTAACGGAAGTTCTCACAGTTGGCAGGATTGAAATCGCCACTGAGGTAGAACAACATCTACAGACACTGCTGGATCTGTACGAAACAGGGTTGGATGTTGCGACAGTCACACTACAGGATGTAAATCCACCAGATAAGGTGAAACCTTCCTACAACGCAGTGAACGAAGCGAAGCAGGAAAAAGATAGACTCATCAACGAAGCATGGCGCGATTACAACCAATCCATCCCAAAATCTAAAGGGTTAGCTTCTCAGCAAATTTCTGAAGCACAAGGATATGCACTAAAACGTGTCAATGAAGCACAAGGGGATGCTGATAAGTTCAATTCAATTCGTGCAGAATATCAAAAGGCAAAAGAGGTAACACGGCAAAGACTCTATCTTGAAACAATGCAAGAGATCTTACCGAAGATAAAAGAGATCTATGTAATTGATTCTAACACTAATACACCCATACCGATTTTGCAACTCAAGGAATAAATAAGGAGAAATAGGATGAAGTTAAGTATACTGATACCCATAATTGTCGTTATCCTCTTGATCGTAGTAATGTCTTCTGGTATGTTTTATATTGTGGAAGAGGGTGAACAGGTCGTTATTACTGAGTTTGGACGACCCGTTGGAGAACCCATTGTTGATGCCGGTCTAAAAATCAAAACCCCTTTTATTCAACAGGTACACAGTTTTGAGAAACGTATCCTTGAATGGGACGGTTCTCCAAATCAGATCCCAACAAAAGACAAACGATTTATATGGCTTGATACCACAGCACGTTGGCGGATTGTAGATGCACTCAAGTTCTATCAAGCACTCGGTACAGAAGTGCTTGCACAATCTCGTCTTGACGATATTATCGATTCCGCTGCGCGTGATTTAGTAACAGCACAATTGTTAATTGAAGCTGTAAGAAACTCTAACATGGTCTTAGAACGAAAACCGGAAACCCTTGAAGAAGAGGCAGGACAATCCACAGAAAAGTTAGAAGAAATTAGTATGGGGAGAGAAAAGATAACGCAAGAGATACTTGCTAAAGCACAAAAAGCTCTTCCCAGATTCGGAATTGAACTCGTGGATGTTCAAATTAAACGGATAAACTATGTAGAAGAGGTACGTGAGAAAGTCTTTACCCGTATGATCTCTGAAAGACAACGCATCTCTGAAAAGTATAAATCCGAAGGCGAGGGGGAAGCCGCAGATATTATGGGGCAAAAAAAGAAAGAATTAGAACGGATTCAATCAGAGGCATATAAAGAAGCAGAACAGATTAGAGGTGCTGCTGATGCACAAGCTATTCAGATTTACGCTGAAGCGCACGGGAAAGACCCAGAGTTCTTCGCTTTTCTCCAAACCCTGGAAACATACCGCAAAACCAATAATGCAAGTACAAAACTGATTCTGTCAACCGATAGTGAACTCTATAAATACCTCAAAGAAAGTCAGGTCATCAGAAGGTAATGTTCGGAGGATGTATAGTAAAGTTAATAAGTAATGAGACATTTCATCCCATACACCGATGACGAAGTCCACCCCCATAGGGGCGAGGTCACCTCGCCCGTTATGGAGTGTATCATTAATTCTGAAGTCCACTATAATCATTGTTAACCCATTCAATATTCAGATAGAATGCAGACTGTTCACCGATGTATACACAAGACGAAAACACGCCTCCCATTTTAGGTCTTAAGAGCGGATTCTTATACGCTGCAGTCATAGTATGTCTCCTGATGCTGACCTTATGCTTACTGATTTTGGGCTGTAGTCCGTTGGGTATTACCGATCCGGAATCAGACATTCCCTTCCGAGATTCTCAGCAGAGAAAAAAAACGAAAAAAACGTGGCAAGCGAAACGCACCCTTATTAGCAACGAAGTCAACTGTATCGCAGCAGATACTGACAACGTATGGATTGCAACAGCAAAAGGGGTGTCTCGATGGAAACGTAACGAGAATAGATGGGTTCACTATACGATGGAAAACGGACTGGCAAACGATGCAGTCAACGCTGTAGCGATAGATGGTCAATCGGTCTGGTTTGCTACACAGGAAGGCGTAAGTCGGTTTGACACTGAAACGGAATCTTTTACGTCCTTCCGCAGCATAGACGGACTTGCAAGTGATCAAGTATCCTCAATCGCTATTGATGGTAACTATGTTTGGTTCGGTACATCAAACGGACTAAACCGATATGATAAGACTATTGACAGTTGGGCAGTCCGCACCAGAAAAGACGGTTTAGTCAGTCGTGTGATCACCTCACTCGCTGTTGAGCCAGAGTATGTATGGGTTGGGACAGATAAGGAGATAAATCCTGACCCGCACGGATGGGATGATGACCCAAGATTCAGCAAAGGGGGTGTAAGTCGATATCATCGTGATACGGATTCCTGGAACAACTATACAAAATCAGACGGTTTAATTGACAATGAAATCGCAACAATCGCCGTAGATGAGGATAGTGTTTGGTTCGGGACACAACACAGAGGGGTGAGCCAATACAATCAAGTTGACCAAACGTTCATCAAGACTTTCACAAAAACCGATCTGCTAAAAAGTAACTTCATCACATCAATTCGTACTGATGGATTTCAGGTCTGGTTCGGTACGGCTAATGCGGGTGTCCACCGTTATATCAAACCTGTCAACACATGGGTTCATTACACAAAAGCAGACGGACTTTGCAGTGATAATGTAAGTTGGATTACAACACAAGGTAATGATGTGTGGCTTGCAAGTAAAGAGGATGGTGTAAGCCGTTTCGATAAAGTAACTGGAGAATGGACAAATTACAAGCAAGCCGACTTTCTTGCAGATAACGATATACGAGATATTACACTTGACGATGATGGAAATCTATGGACCGCAACAGTATCTGGTATATCAATTTATACACCAGAAACGAAAACGTGGGAAGTCATCTCTAAACAAAATGGTTTACCGACACCGTACGTTATGTCAGTCCATGTTTCCAAAAAAAGAACTGATTTAGCGGAAACGACCAAGATCACAGAAAAATATGCACGGATATGGATAGGTACCGCTCGCGGTCTCGGTTCGTGCACAGACATGGGTGGACAATGGTCTTTTCACTTTCCATCTCAAGGTGAAGCGTTTATAACTGCTGTAAGTAAGTCCAATAACAGTACAGATTCCATCAGAGATACAGACAAGATATGGATGGGAACGAATTTGGGACCTGCTGTATATGATGCTAATACTAAAGAATGGACGCAACTTGCATTACCAGATAACCCAAAGAATCCTCATATACTATCTGTCCTTATCCATGACAAATATGTCTGGTTTTGTGGTGTGAGCGGTATTTGGCGATATGCTCCTGAAAATAAGCAGATGTTACAGGTCAATGAAGGACTAATAACACCTTATGTAAATGTACTGTTCTCAGCCGAAAACATACTGTGGGCAGGAACACAGAAAGGTCTGGCAAAATATGATTTTACGCAACAGAAATGGATACCCATCTCGTTAGAGAATCAGCCTGAAGAAGCCTCTGATATACCAAATATCAAAGCAATTGCATACCATGATGGTGATCTATTGATAGGTTCTCCACAAGGATGGGGAAGTTATACGATAGCAACTGGTAAATGGAGTCAGACAAAAGAGAAACATAACATTCGCGACATTGTCTGCACAAAGGATGCTACGGTTTGGTTAGCAACCTCAACAGGTCTCGTTGAAAGAAACCTGAACACTGCAACAGAAACCCTGCACCAATCACGCCCGGTTCGTGAACCTTTACTTGAAACACGTATATCCCAAATAAAATTTGATGGTGATTATATCTGGTTCTCAAATTGGGCTTCCTCCCGTAACGGAGGTATTCTAAGATTACATCGTCCCACAAAGACCTGGCAACGTTTTACCAGATTAGATATATTCAACTCTACACGACAAAGGACGATGACAACATTACGTTGGACTTTCATTGATAATGACGCTGTTTGGTTCACTACAGATTATGGCGTGTTGCGTTATGATAAAATGAAAGATACTTGGCAACACTTTACTATGAAAGATGGACTTTCTTCCGATGACCTGAACAAAATCGCTGTGAGTGATAAGAGGGTATGGATAGTAGCCATGTCAGGTATGGAGTTGAACCGTTATGATAAGGCAACACAGACGTGGAAAATTGTCACACAACCTGACAGAAGAGAAGAACATGAAAGATTGAAAAGTCTTGCTGTGGACGGACCAGAAGTGTGGTTCAGCACTGGCCATTCTCTCACACGCTACAACGAAGATACTGAGGAATGGAGGGAATTTACACCAAGAGACGGTTTAGCGGGAAGAGGCGCAGAGTGGATAACCGTTGACGATCAATACGTGTGGGTAGCACGATCTGAGTATGATAGAGACAGCAATCGTCCATTATCGCGATACGATAAGAAAACTAAGGAATGGTCTACTTTTTCTACGAATGATGTGCTGGCTGCTAAGACCATTAAACGTATCATCGTAACAGAGCATGATGTGTGGATACAGTACCGACCCTGGGACAATGCTATCACACGATACGACAAACGCAACAAGGAGTGGACAACAATCACATCTGATAGAGGAACACTTGAAATGGCAGCAGACGATGATTATCTATGGTTAGCTGCACCGAATGATGGACTACGTAGATTTCATTTCGCTTCTGGAACATGGACAGTCTTTAAAGATGTGAAAGGTTTACTTCACAACCACGTTGGCGAATACGGTCTCGCCGTTGATAAAGATTATGTATGGGTCGGCACAATACGCGGACTATCACGATATGACAAGAATAGTGAATCCTGGACACCTTTTATTCCTTTACCAACGCTTTCGGGCCGCACTGTTCGAACAATAGACACAGATGAACGTTATGTTTGGGTAGGTACAGACAACGGTATGTCTCGTTATGATAAGGATTTAGGAACATGGAAAAACTATAGACAGACTGGCGGGTCTGAAGAGATAGCCACTCACGATGGACACTGGCACCGACACCGTCCGAAATCACGCGGTATGCTTTCTGATAATGCCGTAAGTTCAATTGTCGTTGATGAACAATATGTCTGGGTTGGCACACGAGATGGCGCAAACCGATTTGATAAGATCGCATCACGTTGGGATCAATACAAAACTGAACACGGTTTACCTGCAAATAATGTAACCAGTGTCTGCACAGATGGATTTAACATTTGGGTCGGCACAAATTCTGGAATAGGTAAATATCCACGAACAGCAGATGATCTAAATGCTTGGATCGCCTATACCTCTGGGGCAGAAATTCAACCCTCTGCCGTGTCAAAGGAATTCGCTGAATCATTGGTCGCTGACGAAATCTGGTGTATGACTGCAAGCAAGAAGAATGTATGGGTAGGAACACGGAGAGGTGTAAGCAAATATAACATCGGACGAGATATTTGGAAAACAATTACTTCAGCAGACGGTCTTGCAAGCGATGAGATTAGTTGTATCGCTGTTGATGGTGAACATATATGGTTTGGCAGTGACAGGGGTGTTTCCTTCTATAATGAGAAAACTGAAGACTGGCGTACCTATACAACACAGGATGGACTTGTCAGCAATAAAGTCACTACAATCGGTGTAGATGGGACAGATGTGTGGATTGGAACCTACAACGCTGGGATCAGTCGATTTGATCAGACCACAAAGAGTTGGAAAACATACACGCGTGATGATGGTTTAGCACATAATGGCATACTCTCAATGGCTGTTGGAAGTCAATATGTATGGTTTGGTACCTATCGTGGTTTGAGTCGTTTTGATAAACAAGCGAATATCTGGACAACCTTCACAGAGGCTTACGGACCTGAAGATATTTTAAGATAACCCAAGTTGCTACCTATGTAGCATAATCTGTTAGATTGTGCTACAAGAACGCAAACTGACAGTTTACACTACAGATATTTACAGACTTCACTTTCTCCAAAAAAACAGATACACTCCACCAAACATCATCGTAATATGGACACACCTAACAGCCTAAAGTGTTTAATCTTCTACTTTCTTATCTTACTCTTCTCTGTTTCTGGTGACTCACGAGCCGAAGATGCCTACAGTCTTTTCGGAAAGTTGTTTTTATCGGGTCGAGTTGAGTACGATTTCACTAATAGAAGAAACTTCCTTGCTGATACTGAGGAAGAAAGAGTCCGCAAAGATAATTTTGATTTTGACCGTCTTTTTCGTCGTGGGTTTCATAGTGTCTTGATAATTGAGGAAACAGCTGGCGATGTAAAAAATATCCTAAGTCTTGGTGAAGTGCCAACAACTTTTACGCAGTTTACATTTGATCAGATTGATTTGAACGGAATCCGATGGGAGGTGCGTTCAAATCGTACTGACTGGACAATCCTGATGGTTCCTGGCACACTCAACCCGCTAAACAGTCAAGAGAGAATGATAGATGGATCAGGCATAGGATTAAGAGAGGTAACGAAATTGGGTAAAACGCAACTCGGTTTATCTTGGTATTTCCGTCAAGCACCGGTATGGTCGGTTGATATGGAGACAAATTTCGCAAATAATGGCGTGAAAGCTGAGATAGCAATTACACCAAAAAACGCACTACGGAAAGATCTAAAATCGCGTTATGACGCTGCAACAACTGTGTTCAAAGCATTTAGAACAGTAGGAGATACACTCTTTCAAGCTGAGGCTTATCGCGTCGGACCGCAATTTGATGCATCACGTTCTGTCGGAGACAATGATGATCAAGACAGATACTCTGACAACTCCTTTCTCGATCCACCATCGCTAATTATACCTGGGGACCTTGATAAGAACAACAACGGAATTTTTGACTATGAAGATGATATTTTGTTGTTTGATGTTGACGAGGATTTTCTTGATGAGGTAGACCGAAATAATAACGGTATACGAGATGAGGAGGAAAACGATCATGAACCAAATTATGAATTTGATGTCGGTTTGCAGGGAATACGCCTCTTCATGAACAGTAAGATGAGACAAACAAAAAGCGTTATTGACTTAGAACTCGGTGTACAATTAGAGAAAAATCTAAAATTTAGAAATTTTCCAACATCACAGAAAGCCTTTGCAAACATCGTATACAAAAAGGCATTACCGCGCGCTTCCTCATTCATATTTGAGAATGAAATTAAATGGGTGAAGGATAGTATCCCAGATGAAACTTGGTATTTTAGTGGATTTCTCAGTCACCAAGAAATGGGTCTCTATCAAGCACGATCTGATATCCAAGAGATGATTTATGCTAAAAATCTACAATTCTTCTATGTTGATGGAGGTGCTGAAATAGAAAAACGCAGGCTTGATCCCCTCTTAATGCAGAATGACATAATTAACACTGCTAAACTTACTTGGGAATATCATGGCATTAATCGTATGGTCACTACAGCACGCGCAAAGTTACAATACGACATTGACTTCGACAACGACAATGAACACTACGAAGTAGGAATTTTTAAAACACTTTATCGATTAAGACCTTCAAAATCACTTGAAATTAGTCCTATGCTCAAATATACTATCCGCAACGGGTTTAGAATGGCAGAGGATCAACTTGAATACCTAACACTACGCGGAAGAATCGACGATACAGACATTATTCGACACATACGCTTGCGACAAATAGAACAAGCACATGTGCGAGATATGACACCCACATTTATTCTCAAGATTGTGTATCAGTTCACGAAAACGATAAAACTCACTGGCGGAGGGCAAATTCTTCTGTACAATGATCTTTTAAAGGACGATAGCGATTTTGTCCGTCAGGCTCTTTTAGCTGAAATGGAAAAGAGCTTCTTTGCATATCGGAAGCAACTCTTCTTACATATCGGTACACGCTACATAGACCAACGCGCAGTCGGAGATATAAACGATCAGAACTATATGGAAATGTTTGTCCGAGTTTTCGGGAAATTCTAACAGAAAGGGTGGCAATAACTTTACATACACACATCCTCTTGACAAATTGACAACCGACTGGTAAACTTACTACTGAAATTATAAAGAACTCAGTTGTGTATAAAGGAATTAGTGACCCACAGAAATAGAAGGAATATCCAAAACAAAGAACCTTAAGGAGATACAGATGACGAAGCAAATATCACTTTCATTACTATGTATAGCGATCCTACTTCTAATATGTACATCTATGTATTCAGCCGCACAATTGACACAGTTGAATAACGTCCAATCCTATCTATTCTCTCAAACGCCTCAAGAGGCTGATAAAGAGATGGACGAAACCAAACTGAAGGGGTTACAAACAAGGGCTGACCAGAAAAAGATGATGCCAGAAAAAGATGATGGAAAGAAAAAGAAAGAGTACAAAGACGAAAACGCTATTAGCGTTCTCAATCCATCTGATTTCTATAAATCCCAAGAGAATAGGATCTATTCTGGACCGCAACCCGGTGAAAAACTCCCACCGCTAATGGTTACGCATCTATATGAAAGAAAAGACAGACTGCATAAAGATAAGGCATTTGACATCACAGCAGGAGTAGGTGGAAAACCACTCATCCTTTTCTTGCAAGATAATAATATCGCATGTATAAAAGGGATGGATGTGAATGTAGAGGTGCTTTCCAAAATTAACCAGTTTCTGAAACGAGATACGATTGTAGATGAATCTGAAATTGCAAATCAAGAACTACAAATAGGAATTGTATACTTCTTAGGTGATGATGACAGACTACCTGACTGGTCTGACCAATTCCTTGGGGACCTGGTGTCAGACAACATAAAGGTCGCTAAGTCGCCAGATGGACGTGAAGGTCCTGGCAGCTATGGACTTAATCGCAATGTATCACAGACCGTATTGATCGCTAAGGATGGTAAGGTGCTCCATAATTTCGCTTTTACGCAAGCCTCGTTTTATACCGACCCGCATGTACTCGGTGGTGTGGCAGAAGCACTTGATGTTGAACCTACGGCATTGGAAAATCTGTTGAATAAACAACGTGAAATAAAGAAAAAAGAGGAACTGCAAAAGTATCAAGAAAAGGTGACTGACTTAAATGAGAAGTTGGACGCGTTAAAAAAGAGATATATTGCGGAAAGTTATAAAGCCATTCGGGAAGCTGTTAGCAATGAAAAAATATCTAAAAATGCAGCTGCTGAACGACTCAAAAAATTAGGTATCACTTGGCAGGAAGGTGAAGCACTTCTTAAGGATAACAATGCGGAAACGTTAGCTACACGGCGCGCCATGGCAAACCGACAACAACGAAGAAAGGTTGAAGTCAAGAACCCTGATGAGTTCAAGCAAAATCGGGAGAAAACTATCTTCTCTGGTCCGCAGCCGAAAGAAAAACTCCCCTCCCTAAAAGCAATTGCCATTAATGGAGATGCTAAAGGAAAAACTATTGACTTCATCGCAAAAGCAGACAAGAAACCACTCGTTCTGATCTTTCAGGATGAAAAACCACTCGGACTACGCGGATTAGTTGGCTTTACACGATTAATTGCGCAAATCAATAGCAAGTCTAAACAGCAGATTAGCGTCCACGTCCTATTCTTAGGAGATTCACCGGATACGCTAACACAACAAGCAAGCAGGATTGTCCCGCATATCCCAGACAATATTCTACTCGGCGTTTCACCCGATGGACGTGAAGAACCCGGAAATTACGGATTAAATAGAAACGTTGCACAAACTATCCTGACGGTGAAAGATGGAAAGGTGCTTCATAACTTCGCTTTAGCACAACCGATGCTCTCGCCAGATCCGTATGTACTTGGTGGTGTTGCTGAGTTGATTGGTCAGAAACCTGCTACGGTACAAGAATGGTTGAACCCAAAAAACCCGATTATCCAAATTAAGAATCCTGCTGAGGGTGAAAAAATTGGTAGAATGTTATTAAATGGAACCGTTGTACAGTTTGATAAATTGCCTACGTTCCTTCGTAACTTGCCTGAAGAACATAAATCTATGTTGCTTATCCAGGCTGAACGAGATGTGTCTCATGAACAGATTGTCAAGGTAATGGATATAGCAAAAGAGACAGGTATTGATAAAATCGGATTCGGAATTCAAGAGGCAGAAAATAAGCGTATGGAAAGCGATAGTGAACAAATGAATCGTGATGATAAATAAAACCCAGCAAAGCAGATGTGATTTGAGGAGAAACAATGAACTTAGTAAAACGATGTGATGGCATGAGTCGGCGAGACTTTATTCGCGTAGGTGGGTTAACGGCACTGGGATTTGGTTTAGCTGACTTTTTTCACCTGCAAAATACCCTCGCAGCCAAAAACACGTTGACAGCAAAAGCAAAATCATGCATCCTCATCTGGTTGGATGGGGGTCCGAGTCATCTCGAAACGTTTGACCCAAAACCTGACGCACCGCAAGAAGTTCGCGGACCTCTGAATACAATTCCCACGAACATTACAGGTATCCATATAAGCGAATGTATGGAACGGGTTGCACAGATAATGGATAAGATAGCGATTATCCGTTCAATGACATCACCCCTCGGTGAACATGACCTCGGAACACAGTATCTTATGACAGGATATAAACCGACACCCGCACTGACGTATCCTACTTACGGAGCAACGGTTGCTTATGTCAAATCACAACGGAGTGAAGCATCTCAAGGTAGTACACAGACTGCTTTGCCTACGAACATCGCTATTCCGAACTTCACAGGACAGGTATCCGCAAACGGTTACTTGCCGAGTGCTACGCGTCCATTTTCTGTTGGTGGAAGTTCAGGCAAAGAAAACGAAAAAATTAATAGCGGTTTTAAGGTGCGCGATCTGGACTTCTATCAAGGCATTGATATACCTCGTTTATCCCGACGTAGACAATTCGTCAACGCACTCAACGAATTCAGCAGTGCCAAAGACGCTGGTATAGAAGACGTTTCAGATCCAGAATTGGAACGCGCCTATAATCTCATTACATCACCCGAAGCTAAAGGTGCATTCTCACTTGCAGATGAACCCCATAATGTCCGAAGTCGTTATGGAATAGGTGGTGTAAATGGAATCGGTATGAGCTGCCTATTGGCCCGAAGGTTGGTTGAACGTGGAGTCCCATTTGTGACCGTCAACCATACAGGTTGGGATACACATCAAGATATATTCCAATTAAAGGAGCGGTATCCGACTGACCAAAACGCGCATTTACCGTCTCTTGATCGGGCATTGAGTGCCTTAATCCAAGACCTTACCGATAGAAGTCTGTTAGATGAAACACTCGTAGTGGTCATGGGTGAATTTGGTCGCACACCGAAAATCAATGCACAAGGCGGACGTGATCATTGGCCCAACGTGTTCAGTGTGATGTTAGCAGGCGGTGGTGTTCAAGGAGGGCAAATTATTGGCAGTAGTGATTCGCTCGGAGAATTCCCAAAGGAACATCCTGTTACACCATCGGATCTTGCCGCAACAATCTATACGTTACTCGGAATCAATCCTGCATTAGAACTTCATACGAATGATGGTAGACCTGTCCGTGTTGCACCCGATGGTGCTAAGGTAATTGATGTTTGGTCTTAAAAGTAGTAGGCACACTCCGTGTGCCGTCAAAATATGAAACATATATCACCCGTAATACTATTTCTGGTATTTCTTAATGTAGTTGTCTTTTCAAATACGTTAGCAGCACAGAATGAGAACGTATCAGACTCTGATGAACGTATTAGCTTCGAAAATGATCTGATTCCTATCTTTACCAAGTTCGGTTGCAATGCGGGGGCATGCCACGGTTCAGCTGCTGGTAGAGGGGAGTTCAAGTTGTCACTGTTTGGTGGTAATCCGCAAGCAGACTACGCAGCTATCGTGCGTCAAATTGCTGGACGTCGTGTCAACCTGATACACCCAGAGAAAAGCCTCGTCATCCTAAAACCAACAGCACAGACCCGTCACGGGGGTGGTCGAGTACTCAAAGAAGATTCAGCGCATGGGGACGAAGCCGTTCAATTGCTCCACGATTGGATTCGGCAAGGTGCGCGCTATGAGACAAAACGCCATCTAAAATACGTTGACATCACGCCAAAAAAACAGATCATTTCTAATCTCAAGCAGACTATTCATCTCAAGGCATCAGCACATTTCTCAGATGGAACAACAGAAGATGTTACCCGATGGACAGTCTTTACACCAGAAGACACATCCGCCATCAAAATCAATCCAGCAGCAGCTATAGCAAAACTGAATCGTCGCGGTCGGCATATCATCATAGCACGTTATCTCACAGAGGTTATACCGATTGAATTCATCGCGCCATTGAACGAAACAATAGATAAAAGCGGCAATACAAACAACGCAGTTGAGAAGACTGATGCAATCATTGACAGTGAGATACAAAAACTTCTTTCTACACTCCGATTACCCGTCTCCGCAACTGCTGATGATGACACCTTCCTCCGTAGAGTAACGCTTGACCTAACAGGGAGGCTACCGACACCAGAAAATGTGAATGCATTCCTTACCAAGACGGATACGAAGAAACGTGAAACATTGGTTGATACACTCCTTGCATCCGAAGAATTCAATGTATATTGGACATTGCAGTTAGCGAAGTTGTTTCGCGTGCGTTCACGTGATAGAAACCCACAAGGTGCGTATGCATATCATCAATGGCTTTCTCAGCAGCTGCGCGATGGTGTTGGTTATGACCACATTGCACGTTCGGTTATTCTTGCCACAGGTGATTCGCATCAAGTCGGTGCAGCGAACTTCTATCGCACCGTTGAGGGGCCGCGTGAACAAGCTGAACTGATGAGTGAACTGTTTATGGGAGCTCGGTTACGCTGTGCAAATTGCCACAATCATCCGCTTGACAGATGGACACAAGATGATTATCACGGATTGGCAGCGATATTTGCAAAAATAGAGAATGAACAGATTGTCAGGTTGAAACCGACTGGCACGGTAATCCATCCTGTTACACGCGAGAAGGCACAATTGCGTATCCCGGGGGAGCGGTTCTTATCAGTTGATGTCGTTGATGGTCGCAGAGAATTGGCAGATTGGTTGACAGATAAAGAGAATCCATATTTTGCCAAAGCCATCGTCAATAGACTGTGGAAAGCCATGATGGGACGTGGATTAGTAGAACCTGTTGACGACTTCCGGTCAACCAATCCTGCAACGCATCCCAATCTATTAACAGCATTAGCAGATGACTTTATTACAAACGGTTACGACCTACGTCACACACTCCGACAGATCGCGCTAAGCAATGCTTATGCACGCAGCGCAAACGCCATACCACAGAATAGGATTGATGACCGCTTCTATTCCCATGCCTTAAAAAAACCACTTGCACCAGAGGTGTTAGCGGATGCTATCTCTGATGTGCTTGGTGTACCAGACACCTATGGTGCTGAACCTGAAGGCACACGTGCTGTGGCTTTAATTGACCCGAATACCCGTTCCGATGCGCTTGATATACTCGGTAGATGTTCGCGGCAGACATCATGCGAAACATCAATAAGTGCAGCAGATGGACTGCAGCGGAAACTTCACCTCTTTAACGGAGACCTTCTCAACGCACGAATCGGTGTACCCGGTAGTCGCTTAGACAAATTGATAACAAGCGGTACACTACCGATGGAGATCGTTAGAGAATTCTATCTCGCGGCATTAAGTCGACATCCCACGCATAAAGAACAAACCTTCTGGCAGCAACACATAGATGTTGACGTATCTGCCAATGCACAACGCGCCATTCTTGAGGATATGGTGTGGAGCCTGTTAACCTGCAATGAATTTGTTACCAACCATTAGTCCCATACGTCAGAGACTGCTGATTCTTATTATCATATCTCTCCTCTGTTTAACCCCGTCTGTATTCTCTGAAGATGTGCATCACCCCTCTATAATGCCGCCAATAACTGCTCTTGAACTAACAAAGGATGGGAAATCCATCATAGCATCTTCACAAGCAGGATTGCATATCTACGACTATCCGACGCTCACACTTCAACGAACAATAAAGGTAAAAGCGCACAACATACACGATCTCGCATTCTCTCCTGATGGGAAACTGTTGGCTGTCGGTGGAGGTAATCCTTCGGTAGAAGGCACAGTTGAAATACTATCATGGTCAAAAGGCACATCGCTCCGAGTTCTCAAAGGACATCGTGATTCGGTTACTGCCTTATCCTGGCAGGATTCCTCGTCAATTGCATCAGGCAGTTTAGACAGACAGATCATCATATTTGACATACAGAAAGGGACACAGATACAAGTATTTAAAGGTCATTCCAAAGGTGTGTCTTCGCTCTGTTTCCTAAACGATAGCAATACACTGGTCAGTACAGGTATAGACCAGAACATCCGTGTTTGGAATGCAACAACTGGCGAGTTACTGAGAAGTCTCAACAACCACACGATGCGCGTGCATGATCTTGCGCTACGTCCCAACAATTCTGGGTTACCGATGGTTGCTTCAGTCAGTGACGATCAGACTGTACGTTTTTGGCAACCGAGTATCGGACGCATGGTGAAGTTTGCCAGAGTCAAAGCAGCACTGCTCAACGTGGCGTGGTTGAACAATGGTTCCATGGTTGCTGCAGCCAGTAACGATGGACATGTCTATATCATAAATCCGGATACGGTTGAGGTTGTTACTGTGCATCCTGCTATTGATGGCTGGATTTATGCCATGAGTGTGCATCCCACGAACAGTGATATAATTGTCGGTGGTTCAAATGGACAGATAAACAGGATAATAGTCAAGTAACCAAAACTTTACACCCCCTCAAATACGTTGACACTCGCTGCAGCTTAAGATAAGATATAATATGAGAAAAAATCAGAAATTCACAAGGCAACCATACCCCCAATAAACTACATACAAAGATCGCGCGACAATGCAGTATAAACACAAAAAGAATAGTTATGGCGGATGCAATACAGATCCCTTTATTTATTACAAACGAAGAGTCAGATAATGGATTCTACGATGCACTCAACTACATCCGACAAAACGTAAACACACAATTCGGTAAAGGCAGACTCTTTGAACGATTGATAAGAGCATATCTACTTGAAGACCCTTTCTATAGAAAACGATTCTCAGAAGTATATCTATGGGGAGAATGGGCAGAAAACCAACCCGGATTTGACCGTGTAGATCGCGGTATAGACCTCGTCGCAATAGAACGTAATAACGGTATTTGTGCTATCCAGTGCAAATGCTATGCAGAAGACAAACGGATCTCAAAATCCGATATTGATACGTTCATCTCAGAATCCAATCGGCAACCTTTCACCGCACGAATATTTGTAGATACCGGTAAAAGTTGGACTACCAACCTAAAAAAAGCCATTGATGGATTAGAACCCCCATGCCAACGGATTAGTGCTGCAGACCTCGCAAGCCGACCTGTCCAGTGGCCCAACCTCAGCTCCCAAGAACCAGACCAACTTAACTATCAACTGGAAACGTTCAGCCTACGGGATCATCAAAAAGAGGCATTTGATGATGTTATCAACGGATTCAAAGATTCTGACCGTGGTAAACTCATCATGGCATGCGGCACAGGCAAAACCTTCACCGCACTCCGAATCGCAGAGGACATCGCGGGTATCGGGGGTCGGGTGTTATATCTTGTCCCATCCATCGGACTCTTTGCACAAGCAATGCGTGAATGGGCAGAACAACAAGCAATTCCACATCGCTACATCGGTATATGCTCCGATACAAAGGCAGGAAAAGCGAATGAAGACGTTACACTCATGGAATTGGAATTCCCTGTTACCACCGATGAAATTGTTATCTCCGAAGCACTACAGCGATCTAACAGTACTGACGATGAAGACAGCATGCGTGTCGTATTCTGCACCTATCAATCACTTCCGAAAGTCGCAGAAGCACAAGAGGCAGGAGCACCTGAGTTTGATTTAATTCTGTGCGATGAAGGACACAGAACTACCGGTATTGACAAACCTGACGACAAAACCTCACCTTTCGTTCTCGTCCACGATACCGAACGTATACGCGCCAAAAAACGACTCTATATGACAGCAACACCTCGCCTCTATACGCAAGGCGCGAAAACAAAAGCAGCAAAACACGATATTGACGTGTTCTCTATGGACGATCCGAACACTTATGGACCTGAATTTCACAGACTCCCATTTTCAAAAGCAGTAACACAAGAACTCCTCTCCGATTACAAAGTCGTTGTGCTCGCAATGTCAGAACAACGTGTGCAGGGTACGCTACACAACTATCTCAGCAATGGTGGCAGTGAAGTAAACATCAGCGATGCAGCAAAAATTGTCGGCTGTTGGCGTGCATTGCAGAATCCCGAAAGAAAATCACCAGATGACGACACAATCAAACCGCTCACACGCGCCATCGCATTCACAAACACCATTAGGTCATCACAAAACCTTGAGAAACATTGGAATGGCATTATTGAGAGTGCTATAGAAGAGACACCAGAAGAAAGTCGTCCAGCCAATTTCAAATGCGAAACTGCACATGTTGATGGAACAAAGAATGCTCTTGATAGAAAAAGACTAATTGAATGGCTAAAAGGCGATACAGATGATGTTTGTCGTATCCTATCCAATGCACGCTGCCTCTCCGAAGGTATTGATGTCCCCGCACTTGATGCTGTGCTGTTCATGTCACCGCGCAACTCACACGTTGACATTGTGCAGGCAGTTGGTCGCGTGATGCGTAAGGCACCCGATAAGGAATACGGTTATATCGTTTTGCCTGTTGCAATTCCGCCAGGTGTTGACCCTGTTGACGCACTCAACGATAACGAAAGATTCGCTACCGTGTGGGGTGTCCTCCGCGCACTCCGTTCCCACGATGACAGGCTTAATGCCGAAATCAATAAAATTGACCTTAACAACGAACCGACTGAAATTATTATCTTTGAAGATGAAAATGGCGATGGTGAATATGGAGAAGGAACAGTAGATCCTGATCAGTTACTGCTGCCTTTCGGTATTCCAGCCGATGCCATCTACGCTAAAATAGTGGAGAAATGCGGTGATAGAAAATACTGGGAAAGTTGGGCAAAAGATGTCGCAGATATATTCAAAAGACTCGTCGGACGGATAGAAAACCTACTGGAAAATCCTGAAAACAGCGCACTACAAGAGTGGTTTGACGATTTCCACAACGAGTTAATGGGAACAATCAACGACTCAATCACCCGTGAGAGTGCTATTGATATGATGGCACAACACATTATTACACGCCCTGTCTTTGAAGCACTCTTTGATAACTACGATTTCGCATCCGGAAACCCAGTAGCAAACGCACTAAACAAACTCCAAAACGATTTTAGCGAATTCGGACTGGAAAACGAAACGCGTGATCTGGAAGGGTTTTATGAAAGCGTCCGAATGCGTGCACAGGGACTTGACAATAGCGAAGCACGTCAACGCGTCCTATTGGAACTCTACGAGAAGTTTTTCGTGACTGCCTTGAAAAAGGAGGTAGAACGTCTCGGTATTGTCTACACACCAATTGAGGTAGTTGATTTCATACTCCATAGTGCCAACGAGGTATTGCAAGACGAATTCGGACGCAGTCTTAGCGATGAAGGTGTGCATGTGTTGGATCCATTCACCGGTACCGGTATATTTCTCACACGTCTGCTGCAGTCCAATATTATCCAAGATGCCGACCTTGAACGCAAATACCGAGAAGAACTCCATGCAAACGAGATCGTCCTGTTGGCATACTACATCGCCACCGTCAACATAGAAGAGACATTCCGTGGTAGACGCGGAGAAGACAGCACTTACGAACCTTTCAACGGCATCGTCCTAACCGACACCTTCAATCTTAACAAAAAAGACGTTACAACCCTTTTCCCAAAAGAATGGCTGCCAGATAATAACAAACGCGCCGAACGTCAACAGAAACTGCCAATCCAAGTCATTGTTGGTAATCCACCTTGGTCAATGGGACAGAGGAGTGCCGCAGACAACAATCAAAACGTACCTTACCCTGAACTTGAAGAACGTATAAAGGGAACTTATGCTGAGTACTCACAAGGTAACAATAAGAATAGTCTATACGATACCTATAAGATGGCGATTCGATGGGCATCCGACAGAATTGGTGAAAAGGGTATCATTGCCTTTGTTACCAGCGGTTCATGGATTGATGGAAACACCGATTCAGGAGTCCGTGCATGTTTAGCAGAGGAGTTTAGTTCAATCCACGTTCTTCATCTCCGAGGAAATCAGCGCACCCAAGGAGATCGATCACGTCAAGAAGGAGGCAAAATATTTGGTAGTGGTTCGCGAGCACCCGTTGCTATTTCAATCCTTGTCAAAAATCCAAACGCGACATACAAGGGTTGTAAAATTCAATACCGTGACATCGGCGACTATCTTACACGCGAGGAAAAATTAGAGGCACTACATGAGGCAGAGTCAATCACAGGATTCAGTGATTGGAACACCATTACACCTGATACACATTACGATTGGATCGGGCAACGCAGTGAAGCATTTAGTCAGTTTTATCCACTTGGTACGAAGGATGCAAAATCAAGAAAGAAAGATGATGCCATTTTTGGGTTGTATTCGCGAGGATACGGAACAGGTAGGGATGTTTACATCTACAATTTCTCATACGATGTTTGTGCTGAAAACGCGAAACGGATGACACAAGACTACCTCAATGCAATTGCTGAACTTGATGAAAATCCTGAACTTACTGTGGATGAAGTAACTCTACTGCACAACTCACATATTAAGTGGGGTGCAGATCTCAAGAAGAAACTGGAACGCAAGAAATTGGTTGAATTCAAAGAAGACTACATCCGAAAGGTCATGTATCGTCCATTTATTGGTATTAATTGCTATGCTGATTATGCCTTTGCACAAGAAAACATGGGACAAATTTTCTTTGACATTTCTGACGAAAACCGTGTGATTTGTGTTCCCGGCAAAAGTTGGAAAAATCAATATTCTGTTCTAATGACTGATACAATGCCAGATCTCAATTTCAATGAAGCAGGAGCTCAATGCTTCCCACGGTGGCAATATCCAAAATCATCGGATAAGCAAGACGCATCAGAAACCCTTCTTGATGTTGACGACTCACCTGATCGTATTGACAACATCTCAGACACAGCACTAAAGGCATTCCAAGAACATTACAGTGATGATACAATCACCAAAGACGACATCTTTTATTATGTCTACGGCATTCTCCATGCCCCCAGTTACCGAGAACAGTTTGCAAACGACTTATCAAAGATGCTCCCGCGTATCCCTTATGCACCAGACTTCACTGCTTTCGCTGAAGCAGGATATAAATTAGCAGAACTCCACCTCAACTATGAGACGTGTGAACAACACCCACTTAGCGTTGAGTATCCCAATATGAAATCACCACCAACTGATATTGAACATGCTGACCCGAACCTTTTCCTGCTAACTGAAAGATCAATGAAGTTTATTGATGATCAGAAAAGAATCTTTGCCATCAATGATAATGTCCGCATAACAAATATTCCGAAAGACTCATCGGGATATGTTGTCAATGGTAGAACACCGCTGGAGTGGTTCATTGACAGGTATTATATCAAAACAGACAAAGATAGTGGCATTGTTAATGACCCAAACGGTTGGTTTGCTGATCCGCGTGATTTGGTTACGGCAATAAAGCGTATTGTTTATGTGAGTGTGGAATCTGCTCGGATTATTGATGGTCTGCCTGCTGAGATAACTTCAGATTAAAACGGTACATCTGTTGGAGAAACTCAACTAACATTATGTTTACTAATCCATATTCCATTTACATAGACATACGTCCGATGCGGATTGTGTTCCTTGTGAGTCCTTCACGGGACAGCATTGAGATAATCAATAAAATAATAAATTACAATAGGGATTGTAGATCGGCGTTTCAACCCAATCATTCTAACTGATGGATACACAATCGAAGATAATTGGCGGGAAGTTTCTACAGAAAGAGATTATATGAGGTGGATAACTTCAAACATCATGGAATGAGTCTACAACAGAATTGTTAACAACATCACAAACTTGCTACTGCATCCTGATAACGTTGCACTTCACATTTATTTCTTTCCACACAACGTTGAGAGGTATACTTCACGATGCTTTAACGCGCCAAAACACAATTAGTACGTAGGCACAGCAGATCATAAAACATCCTGTTTTTGATGAATTCTTTGGTAATGTAAACTTCATTAAAGATTTGCAAAAATACATCATAACGTATTAAACTTTAACGGTATAAGTCGTTTTGGACTTGAGAAAATATCTAAATAGCGGTATTAACCCAGTAAACATAAGTGGTATTGCCTAATCTGATTCTCACAACAAGGATATTCTTTATTTTTTTAAGGACGCTATGTTCATTGTTCTAAATGCTTACCAGATAAGGAAGCGATGCCCTTTTGACAGTAAATGTCAAATTTCTCAATTCCAAAACGACTTATTGTGCAAAATAATGAAGGAGAATAACAATGGCAAATTATCTTACGAAATCAAAGTACTTGAGTGGTCTACAATGTCATAAACGCCTATGGAATGAAGTGAAACACCCAAATAGGGCTGCAGATACTTCTATATCGCAAAAACGAAAATTTGATCAGAGTAAAGAAGTGGGGATTTTAGCTCGTGACCACTTTACTAATGGAGTACTGATTGATGCTATAGACCCGTTGGTTTCTGTAGAACAAACAGCAGAAGCAATAGAACGTGGCGATTCCTGTATTTTCGAAGCTTCTTTCATTTTCAATGATGTTCTGGTCAGATGTGATATTATCCAAAAAGATTCAAACTCGTGGAACATTATTGAAGTAAAAGCATCAACAGTCAATCAAACAGTTAAGGACTCAAGAATAGTAAAGGTAGAATACTTACATGACTTAGCTATCCAAAAGTACGTCTTAGCTGGACACGGGTTATCTATCTCCAAAACAAAATTGATGCTCATAGATAGTAAAGAGTGTGTTTATCCAGATTTGGGTAATTTGTTTATTATTGAGGATGCAACGGAACAGGTCAATCAGTTGATGGGCGATGTTCCTAGCAATGTCGAAACATTCAAAACCATAATCAATGGCAACGATGAACCACAGGTTTTGATTGGAGATCAGTGTAAAAAGCCTTATACTTGTCCTTTTAAGGAGACGTATTGTTGGATGGATGTTCCCCAAAAATCCATTTTTACTATTCCAGGACTTCGTTGGAATAAAAAGGGCGAGTTGATAGAAAGAGGTATCTTTAGTCTTGAGGATGTCCCAGACGATTTTGCCCTGAGTGAAAAACAACGGACTTACGTCAATAGCGTTATAGATGAACAACCAGTAATTGATATTCCGGCAGTGCAACGTCTTTTATCCGATTTAGAGTATCCAGTTCACTTCTTTGATTTCGAAACGGATAATCCGCCGATCCCAAGGTTTGAGGAGGTACGTCCTTGCCAACACTTTCCGTTTCAGTATAGTTGCCACGTATTGAAATCGGATGGATCTGCTACACATTACGAATATCTACATACCGATACATCCGATCCAAGGAGACCTCTGTTAGAATCTTTGTTTAACCATATTTCACCTTCTGGTTCTGTAGTAGTTTTTAATGCCACTTTTGAACGGTTGAGACTTAATGAACTTACTGTCTCTTTTCCTGAATACTCTTCTGAACTTGAATCAATCATTAATAGGCTTTGGGATCAGTTAGACATATTTAAAAACCATTATATGCATCCTGATTTTTGCGGTTCCAATTCTCTCAAGGATGTGCTCCCTGTTTTAGTGCCTTCGTTGTCATTCAAAAATCTGGATGTTGTACACGATGGTCTGGAAGCACAAGCTCTCTGGGATCTAATGATTAATACAACAAGTGAAAGTAAACAAAGCGATATGATTGAACACCTAAAAGAATATTGCAAGCTGGATACACTAGCAATGCTTGAAATTCATAAAGTTTTGTGTGGATTGTAATCAAAGAGTATTACTTATAGCGATAAACCAGAATGTATATGGATAGCTGAAAATCAATCTTACACAGTTCTTGTGTATAACTGCGGCTATTAAGCGTATTGTTTATGTGAGTGTGGAATCTACGTGTATAATAGACAACCTTTCTGCTGAGATAATGGCAACTGGAACCTAAGAATAGGTACAGAGATAATGAAGGAAGTTGATATGACACCAGAAGAATGGAAAAAAGAACTTAAGAATGAACTTGATGCACTGCGCGAACCGATAGAACGTCTAAATGCGCTTCTCACGCTATATCCATACAAATTATCGCGTAACAAAACAATAAAAGAAGCATTTACCGAACTTGAAAATGAAGAGAAAGAAGAGAGATATTACGGAATAAAGACAGGCAACCTTGTGATGCTATATCATATACTCACACATCTACCCAAACCGTCTTCACACTTAGAATGGATGAAAAAACGATACGAGATATCTGAAATATTACATTTTGCATTAATGGATTTCAATGATTTCTGTAGCGACTGGGGAAATTACTATGATGTGCATGAAATGAAAGAATCAGTCAAAGATAAAGTATTGGAGAACATTGCAAGACATTGTGAACACTGGCAAGAATTGTTAATATCGATCCAGAACGATAGCGACAGCCACCAATTATCACTTTTTCAAAATCAACCCCCCGACCACGTCAATATAAAACAAACGTTAGAAGGTCTTTGGTATACTTGTAAACCTGTTAGTTTATTACTCAATAAACACCCTTGGAACCAAAAAGCCAAAGAACTCCTTGATCAAGTTTACGAATACCAAACACAATATGATCAAACGCGCAATGGCAATCAACAATTACACGTCATCTCACTGATGCAATTCGGTATACAGAGTAATTTTGCTGAATTGGTAGAAATGCGACAAAGTGGTTGGTTTTCTGATGAAATAGAACATAAGATTTACTGCGATTTCATATATTGGACACCCATACAAGTTATGCACTATATCACGACACCAATGGATGACCCTGAGTTCACAGTAAACAGCCTACCCGAACTCATGGAAGCTGAAACCACTGTTGACGGTGTGAGGGCACTCTTTTGGCATCTGAAAAAACAAATGACCTATCGCTACGAGATATGATGACACATTTAAATTCGATTGTCCCAGAAGATGTCCACCGCTCTGGGATAGTTAATTGTTTGGGACTATAAAAAACAGACAAGGACAACGGTATTGTCAACGATCCGAACGGTTGGTTTGTTGCCCTCGTGGTTTGGTTGCAGCAATTAAACGTATTGTTTATATGAGTGTGGGATCGGCGCGGATTATTGACAATATGCCTGCTGAAATAGCGGATGGATAATGTATATTAAGAGACTAAAGTGTTTAAACATAAACAACAAAGGAGGCGTCTAATGAACAACAGACATCGAGTTTTTGTTAGCTATTACCATGATGAAGACCAATATTATCGGGACTGGTTTGAACGCATGTTTTCAGACATCCATGATATCATGGTTTCAGAATCCGTTGAAATAGGAGACATTGATGATACCAGACTCTCAACAGATCGGGTTTTTCAAATCATAAGGGAGAACTATCTGCAAGATTCCACAGTGACAGTTGTTCTCATCGGTGCCCATACGTGGCAACGAAAATATGTCGATTGGGAAATTGGCTCCAGTATACGGCAGACAAAAGCCAGTTCTCGTTCTGGTCTCTTAGGGATTTTATTGCCGACATATCCGCGACCACCCGATTATCCTAACAACTATTACATACACACAATACCTCCAAGACTCCACGATAATATTGAGTGTGGATATGCTAAAATTTACAATTGGAGCGAAAATCCACGTACCGTTCAGTCTTGGATACATGACGCTTTTCAACGAAGGCGAAGCACAGAGATACTGCCCGTCAATTCTCGTGATTCGTTTAAAAATAACCGTTCGGGCGAAAGGTGGTCTAAATGAATTTAAAAAATTGGTTGAAACAATGGGGATTGGATAGTCTGAAAATTAATGCAAGCATTTTACAGGCAGAGTGGTCTCCCAAACCAGGGGACAGAGAAGCTGCTTGGAAACTGTATATTGAGTTACTTACAAGAATTACCACACAGGCATTGCCCACCGAATCTGGTGATGAGAAAACAGCGTTAGATAGTATTTATTCGCTGTTTAAAACTACGAGAAGAATCCTTAAAGAACAAGGACAAAACTGCATTGAGTTTACGAAAATTGCAGTCGTAGTTCTTAACCAAGTGGTTCGTCCATTTACTGCCAAGTGGCATCCAAAAAGTATTGCCGGTGATTTTGAGAAAGAGGCAGAATGCAACGCTTTTCGTGAAGAACTTAAGTTGCTTCAGGTGGAATTACGCAAATACTCACGAGCTCTTGCCGATCTTGCTGACGTAGAAGATCTAACCAACTTAGAAGATATAGAATAATGGAGATCAATTCTTTAGCAATATAAAATGGTATAGATTGACGTTGTTCATTTTATATAAAACTTAGAAAGTAATTGTCCCCTATTAACGTTTGACAGATGAAAAGGAAAGACAATGTCTATAAAGAACTTTTTTGAAGTTGGTCCTGTCCGCAGTTTTGAACCAGACACAGAATCAATTGTGTTCATTTCCTACAGACGCACAATATGTGACAAACTCATGGCACGAAAATGTGTGGAAATACTAAAGGAAGTAGACAGACTTGATTATTGGTTAGATGAAGACGATAAATGTATGCAGCACGCACAAGCCCAAAATGATGACATCAAAACTGCTTTGTGTATTGAACGGGGATTGGATGCATCTTCTGCTTTATTAGGTATCATCGGACCAGGAACGTTTACATCACCTTGGATACCTTATGAAATTGGCGGTGCCCGAGGACGACAACGATATGCGCAACCCTTTAAAGAAACTCCGCCTTTGGATCAGCCACACCCTCTGATAGCACATCTGATCCATGAAGTAGATATCAGTAAGGTTCCTGCTTTCGTCTCACTTGGGATACCCCTTACTACTTCTGAAGAAGTTGAGAAGTGGGCACATAGTGTTGCTGACATCTTGCAGAAAAAACACCAAGGTGTCCCGCTCTACGAGGCAAAAAGCATCCAAGACAACCACGGCATCCAAGACATCTATGAGAAGAATAGTCGACTTTTGAAACCAACACCTCTGTATTGAGGTATAATAGATTTGGGAAACACAAATTCACAGAATTAGGAGTGATCTGTTATGAATGAGTTGCAATTTCCGGGAGCTCGGTGGTGGAAATTTGATTTTCATACACACACCCCTGCCTCGGATTACAAAGACGAAGATATAACGCATGAATCATGGTTGAAAGCATTTATGGATAAGGGAATTGAGTGTGTTGCGATTACCGACCATAACAGTGGCGGCTGGATTGATGAATTAAAAAGCGTTTTGAATGAACTGAAGAATAACCCTCCAGATTGGTATAAGACCCTATATCTCTTTCCAGGTGTAGAAATCTCAGTAAGTGGAAATGTCCATGTATTAGCAATCTTTGGAAGCGATAAGGACAAGGGACATATTGATGGATTGCTCGGAGCAGTTGAATATCATGGCACAAAAGGAAAGACCGATGGTGTGACAAAGAAAAGTCTTACCGATGTCATTGATGTAATTACAGAACATGGCGGTATACCTATTCCTGCACATGTTGACGGAAAAAGTGGATTGTTTGAAGATAATGGATTATCATTGCAACAGATATTGCAAAATCAAAATATTTACGCAATGGAGTTATGTGATAGCAATTATCAAAAACCCCAATTATATATTGACGAAAAATTACAATGGACTGAAGTCATTGGGTCTGATGTACACGATTTCAAGAAAGAAAACTTTGGTACATTTACTTGGATCAAAATGGCTAAACCATCTATAGAAGGACTAAAACTTGCGCTGATAGACGGCACTGCTTCCGTAAATCGTGACATAAACTCTGACCCGAACCGACGTGTAAAGTTCTATTTAGATGAATTGGAAGTTTGCAATGCTAAGCACATTGGACGTTCTAAACCACTGACTTGTCGATTCAGTCCATTTTTCAATGCAATCATTGGTGGACGAGGTACTGGCAAGTCAACATTGTTGGAATTCATGCGCTTGGTTCTACGGAGGGATAAAGATCTTCCAGATACATTAAAATCCGATAGTAGCAGGTACTTTGAAGTAGGAAATGCTAACCTGCTGATTGAAGAAAGTAAGATATTTTTAATCTATCGCAAAGATGAAGTGCGATATCGCTTGAATTGGTCCAACAATCCAGATCCAGATTATCCCTCTATAGAAGAGGAAAAAGATGATGGAACTTGGAAATCTTGTGATGGAGAGATTAGATCACTTTTTCCAGTTCGTATTTATAGTCAAAAGCAGATTTTTGAATTATCTAAGAAGCCAAGTGCGCTGATTGAGATTATTGATGAAGCACCGCAAGTTGATGCTGTGAGGATTAAAACACAGAAAAGAGACTTGGAAAATCGTTACAAACATATTGAGATTAATAGACGAGAGTTGAATGATAAAATTGCTGAGGAAAGAAGGTTGCGTGGGGAGTTGAATGATCTCACAAGACAGATTGAGCAGATCGAAAAATCGGGACATAAAGACGTGCTGCAAAATTACCGTAATCGGCAGCAACAGTTAAACGAACTTGAACGTTTAGTGCGTAAATGGGAAGATATGCGCGATCGTCTTTTGGAGACACAGGGAACTATTGCTCCAGCGGATTTTAATTCACAGCATTTTAGCGAACACACGGATATTTTGATGGCTATAGAAACAACAAACAAAAAGTGGCAATCTATTGATGACCGATTCAGCAAATTGGCTCAAGAGGCGAGTTCTGTTATTACTGAGTGGCAAATTGAGAAAAATACTGCAGATTGGATGCAATTACTCAAGACAGATATGGCACAGTATGAGCAATTGCGTTCCGAACTTGAACAACAAGGTATAGATCCAGATAAATATCCTTTGCTACTGACACAACAAAAGAACGTACAAAGAGAATTAGATTCAATTAATGATCTCAAGTCGCGTTTGCATAAGTTAGAGGATGAAAAACAAGAGGTGTTTGAGCAAATCAAAGAGAATAGAAAAATGCTCTCAGAAAAACGTCAAGAATTTTTAACCTCTATTTTACAAGGCAATCAATTCGTTAATATAGAAATCTTGCCTTATGGAGAGACTTGGGACAATATTGAGAAAGAGATTCGACGTATATTGCAATGTCCTAATCGTTTTGATAGAGATTTTGAGAATTTAAAAGAAATCTATGAACATGAGGACAACGAAAAGATTTATCAGCTTAAGGAAACAATCATAGCAATTCGTAATGGGGATAGAAAGGCTGAACAAAAATGGTTCGCTAATCATTTGCAGTCGTTGATACCAGAATCTTTGATCGATTTAATGTTGTGGTTACCTGGAGATGAACTGGAAATCACCTATGGTCCCAATCGCAAATCGATTAAACTGGGATCACCTGGAGAAAAAGCAGCTGCTCTATTGGCATTTATTCTCTCCTACGGTGATGAGCCACTTCTATTAGATCAACCCGAAGACGATTTGGATAACGAGTTAATTTACGACTTGATCGTCAAACAGTTACGAAATACGAAAAGCAAGCGTCAGGTCATCGTTGTGACCCACAATGCCAACATTGTGATTAACGGCAATGCAGAAATAGTTTTTCCACTTCATGTCGTGCGTACTGAAACTCGGGTAAGACTAGCTTCCAATATACAGGAAAAGAAAGTCCGGGACGCAATATGTAATACTCTTGAAGGTGGAGAACAGGCATTTGAACAGCGTTTTAAGCGTATTCATCTCGGAGATTAGTTATGTTTCATAGTGTAACTGAACTTATAGAGAAAATTATACTTGGTGAAGACACAACAATTGAGTTCAAAAGAGTGATGCCACACAGAGACAGTTTGGCAGACGAGATAGCTGCGTTTGCAAATGCCCAAGGAGGAACAATACTGATCGGTATTGATGACAACAAAGAGATCGTCGGACTCGAACAACAGGAATTGGATAGAGTAGAAAAAATGGTTGTTGAAATATGCACAGATAGCATTAAACCCGCTGTTGACTTTTTCACAGAAAAATTGCGGATTGATGATAAAAACATATTAAAAACAGAGGTGCCGAGAAGTCTTTTTGTTCACAGATCTCCTAATGGATATTTTACCCGAAGAGGAAGTAGTAAGATAGAATTGCCGCCCGACCAGTTGGCACGGTTAATGCAAAGACGTTCTCAAGCCAGAATTATCAGATTTGATGAACAATTAGTTCCAAACACCCATAAAGGCACATTAAGAGAATCGCACTATCGACGATTCATCAAAGAAGATGTATCTGAAGAAGATATAGAAGACCTACTCCTGAAAAGAACTTTACTCGTTCAAGAAGGTCGGGAGATTCGTGCTTCTGTTGCCGGTGTATTGATGTGCCACGACACACCCGATGATTATCTCTACAACAGTTTTATTCAAGCTGTCTATTATAGCAGTAAAGTAAAAGATGCCAATTACCAGATTGATGCCAAAGATTTTAGAGGACCACTTGATCAACAAATTATAGATGCATACCAATTTGTTCAAAAACACAATAAGGTATCAGCACGTAAGGAAGTTGGAAGGATAGACCAACCCCAATATAGTATGCGTGCAATATTTGAAGCAATTGTTAACGCAGTCGTTCACAGAGATTATTCTAAAGGCGAGTCAAAAATACGTCTGTTCATGTTTGCTGATCGTCTTGAACTATATTCCCCAGGTGCATTAGCAAATACTGTAACAATAGAAAAACTACCCTATAGTCAAGCAACCCGTAATGAACTCTTAGCACGTCTACTGTCGGAAATTACTTTAGATGAAGTTGTAGAAAATCAAGTGAAGCGAAGACACTTTTTAGATGGACGTGGTGAAGGTGTCGGCATCATTCTGAACGAAAGCGAAGAATTGAGTGGAAAAACACCTCTCTATGAACTCCATAACGAAGAATTATGCCTGACAATCTTTGCAGCAGAATCCTTATAGGAAAGTGATGGCTTTTAAGGATATTAAAAAAGTACACCGCTTATTCAAACAGACTGTGCATTTATTCAGATTATTGATAACCTGCAATGGATGCAAAAGATCGCAACTTCCTTTCACTTTACACACCCCTATAAAACATGATAAATCACTCTAATTTGGTATAATGAAACATAATCTATTTCCAAAGGAGACGAGATGCAACACATAACAATCTATCGTGAACCGGGACGTTTCGCAGGATGGCCCGCAAACTACGGTATATGGTCATGGGAAAACGAAATAGTTGTGGGTTTTACTGTAGGGTACCACAAATCAGATGCCGGATTTCATCGGAGAGATCGCGATAAACCTTTTACCGCCATGCAAGCGAGAAGTGTAGATGGGGGTGAGACATGGGAAATAGCGGAAACACCTTGTGAACTACCGGGGTTAGGCACTTTATCTGCGGATGAACATGTGGCTGGAAAACACAGACTACAAGGTGAAACTGCTTTCAAAGCACCGCAGAGCGTGAATCTTGAACATCCTGATTTCGCTATGATGTGCAGCAGAACCGGTCTTAGTGCTGGTGCACATTCATGGTTTTATACATCAACAGACCGCTGTAATAGTTGGGATGGTCCGTATGAACTACCGATGTTTGGTTATACAGGTATTGCTGCACGAACAGACTATCTCGTCTCGAATTCTGAAGAATGTTTGCTGTTTCTTACTGCTTCAAAAGCAAACGGCAATGAGGGTTTGATATTCTGTGCACGGACAGAGGATGGGGCAAAATCCTTCTCCCTGCATTCTCAGATTGGCCCCGAACCTGATGGGTTTGCAATAATACCAGCAAGTGTAAGACTCTCTGAAAGTGATGTTTTAGTCGCAGTGAGGTGCCGTGGCATGAGCAAGAAAAGGGGAAAAGACTGGGAAGAACTCAAAAATTGGATTGATCTCTACACATCTAATGACAACGGGAAAACTTGGCAGTTCATAAATCGTGCGGTAGAAAATACGGGCAGAGGCGGAAATCCACCTACGTTAACACAACTCATAGATGGTAGAATATGTCTTACTTATGGATTCAGGGATGCACCGTACCGTATCTGTGCAAAGCTCAGTAGCGATGCCGGAGAAACATGGTCTGATGAGATTGTCCTACGAGAAAACGGCGGCGATCACGATATAGGGTATCCGAGGACTGTTCAAAGATCAGATGGGACTGTGATAACTGTATACTATTTCAATGAAGAGCCTGATGGCGAAAGATTTATTGAAGCAACCTTGTGGAAACCTTAAAATTACCGTTGCATGAATATAGGATTCGTGATAGAATTAATGAGAGAAAATAAACAGATACCGAAGTAAAATACAATTTATCTGCATTGGGGTACTCACATGAAAAGATTTACTTTATCAATCATCGTTCTAATTATCGCTATAGGTCTCCCGTTGCTAATTATTAATTCAAATGAAAGATTTGCGACAAGTGACAATGCCCATATAAGCCTTAAGGCTTTGAATAAAGCACTTGATGATGCCATCAGAACCGCTGAAGACAATTATTATAAGCCTGTAGACAAAAATGCAATGTACCACGGCGCAATTAAAGGGGCATTACTCGCTCTTGATGACCCTTACACATTCCTCCTGTCTCAACGTGACCATAAACGTTCTGTGGAGAACCTATACAACGCACAATTCGGTGGACTCGGTGTGAGTATCTATCCAGATCATCGCGGTTTTGTCAAAATCTCCAAACCGATGCCGGGAACACCAGCCGAATCTGCACAACTTCAAGCAGGTGACTATATCACAAGAGTCAATGGTAAGCAGATATATCTCGGTGAAAGAACAGGTATGACACTTGACGATGTCGTGGATCTGCTACGCGGTCGCGTGAATACTGATGTGACAATTACGGTGCAACGCAAATATCTTGAACCCTTTGATATTCGGTTGAAACGTGCTAAGATTTCTATACCGAGCGTTACCTCTACGATGTTGGATGATGGTATCGGTTATATCAGAATATCAAAGTTTATCGGCACCGATCGCGCAGGCGGCACAGAAGAAGAGTTCAACAAGGCACTGGCATCACACAATAATGCAGGAATGCAGGCACTCATCCTTGATCTGAGAAACAATCACGGTGGCTTACTTGATGCTGCTTACCATATTGCGGACGCTTTTATTGACAATGGAGTCATCGTCTCAACTAAAGGTAGAAACAATTCCTTTAACGAACAATATCCCGCGCATTCAGATGTTTTATGTGATACAGATATTCCCCTTGTTATCCTCGTAGATGAATATAGTGCAAGTGCTTCCGAAATCGTTGCAGGTGCAATTAAAGATACCGGTAGAGGGATCCTCATCGGTGAGAAAACCTACGGGAAAGGGGTCGTTCAGAAACGATATCCTATAAGGGGAATCGGTGCAGTCTCCCTTACGATTTCATCCTACTATACCCCAAACGGAACATCTATAGACAAATCTGGCATTTCCCCACACATACCTATATCCACTGAACCACCTGATAGAATCGAACAGGTCATGCAACGTCTTGTTGCAGAAAAAAATGCCATTGAAGATTATGTAACTGACTGGATTGAAGATGAAACTAAACGCACTAGCGAATTACCAAAGGATTTTACTCGGCTTGAAGCAACGTTACCCCAATTTAGACAGGAACTTGCCGCTGATGGCTTCCGTGTGAGTTTGCGATGGCTAACGTATCGGGCAGAACAGCTATTTAATCGCAATGTCGGCATTGAACAGATCGTAAATTTGAGACACGACACGCAACTACAGGAAGCAATTCGTATCATCACGTCTGACAAGGTCGGAGATACACTTCAGTTGTATAAAACACTTGATGATATAATGGATCATTTAGGAACAGAGCTGCAATCATTGACAGACATTTCGGGATAGTTGCTCCTAATGCAGGTTCGTAAGGCTAGCTTTATTAATGCATCCACCACCCGCAACGTCCAATGAGGTAATCTCCAAGAAAGCGATACTAGTAGGTTTAGTCCTTGTCATCGTGAATGCGTACTGGGTCGGTATCGCAAGTGAACTTTGGTACGCAGTCTATACACTTGTCTCTCCTTTTTCCAACGCTGTTTTTACATTAGTCGTCCTTCTCGCGCTGAACTTCGTCTTAAGGAGAATATCACCGCGTGCTGCCTTTACGCGTGCTGAATTGCTATTGATCTACATCATGGTGACGATGGTCTCTACGATCTCAGGTCATGCAATGATGGCAATTCTGATGGGAACATTGGCGCATCCGTTCTGGTTCGAAAGTGCTGAAAACGAATGGGCACAACTCTTTCTACACCATATTCCCGATTGGATGACAGTGCATGATCCAGAATGGTTGGCAGGCTATTATGAAGGTGAATCCAGTTTCTATCTGTCAGAACATCTAACCGTATGGATAAAACCGATTCTGATTTGGTCCGGTTTTATCTTTATCCTATACGGATCTTTACTCTGCCTGGGGCTGCTACTTCGCAAGCAGTGGATGGAACGCGAAAAATTAAGCTTCCCATTAACCCAATTACCCCTACAGATGACAACGAACCGTAGTTTTTTCAAATTACGTTCACTCTGGATTGGTTTCGGTATTGCTGCGCTGTTACGTGTATTAGCAGGTTTACATGACCTGTTTCCTGTGATACCCGCATTTCCATCAAGTTACAGACTTGACAGACACATAACGGAACGACCTTGGAGTGCTGTGGGATATGTTTCAATGTCCTTCAACCTTGCGATTGTCGGATTGACGTATTTTATGCCGCTGGATCTATCGTTCTCAACATGGTTTTTCTTCTGGCTTACGCGGGCAGAACGGGTGATAGCAAGTGCTGTTGGGGTAACCAATATCAGTAGACTTGGACTCAATGACCGCGCATCCGGTGCATGGATCGGGATCGCAGCACTAACGCTTTGGATGGGACGAAGACATATAATAAGGTTTCTCAGACATGCTATAGGTCTTGAGCGAGGTGATGATGCAAATGAACCTTTGACATATCGGACAACAGCAATTCTATCCGTTCTTAGTGTTGGTGGTGTATTTGGGTTCTGCTATTTCGCTGGAATGTCGCTATGGGTCATCACAGTTTTCTATCTACTCTTCATCGCGTTTGCCTTAGCAATTGGTCGGGTGCGTGCAGAGTTAGGTCCACCGTACCATGAGGTCATCGGTATCAATCCACGTCAGATCATGGTCAATACCATCGGTACGCGAGTTTTGGGTGCTCCGAACCTAACTGTCATGACTTTTCTATACGCTTTTAACCGTTGTAATCGTTCACATCCGATGCCAAACCAGATAGAATCCTTGCGGATTGGAGATCAAGCACGTATCCCTGGTAAGACATTGGTTATGAGCATGGCTCTTGCTATCGGTGTCGGTGCAGTTGCTACATTTTGGACATATCTACAAGTTGCATATCACTACGGTGTCCTTGCAAGGTGTCAAGGACATGTAGGTCACTTTGGTTGGGAGAGTTTCAATCCGCTTCAAAGTTGGTTGCAACATCCAAGAGAAGCGAATGTGGGTTCTATCGCCTTTATGAGTGGAGGGTTCGGTTTTGTCTTCCTGTTGCATTTTCTGCGGACTCGTCTACTATGGTGGACTTTGCATCCATCAGGTTATGTTCTCTCGGGTGCTTCGTGGGGTGGACTGATCTATTTCTGGTTTCCTGTGATGGTAAGTTGGTTTCTCAAACTCATGATCCTACGGTTCTCTGGATGGCATACCTATCGTAAAGCAATTCCTTTCTTTCTCGGTTTGGTATTAGGGGACTTTATTCCGAGAAGTGTTTTGAGTCTAATCAGTTTTGCGTTGAATCTATACATGCCATCATCGGGGGCAGGACATTCACTTTAATCTTGATTAGTATTGTTATATACAGGAAATAGTTTATATTGAAAAAAGATGATACTGAACTCCTTACGCATAAATACGCTATCCAATTTGACATATCACCAGAGATTTCATACCTTGACCATGATAGGGTTGTTGTCATAGCAGACCTATTACCCCTGTTTCGTGGGTTTCCAGAGGGTGTGTGGATTTCACAGCAATCGGTTGACGAAGGACTGGATTTCTGTAGAGTGATTTTATGGGTATTCTCAGAATCAGCGGATGCGATAAAATCCTTCAGTATATGGTTCCAAGCACTTTTTCGGAATACGCACCTTGCCGAGACTTTAGAAAGACTTGTCTATTATGCATTAGATGATGCAATTGATCTTGAAGTAGAACTAACGGATTGGACACGATTACTCGTCTCAGATGCCGAGTTTTCTGAAGTTATGCAAAACGAGAAAGCAGAAAAATATGATTGACAGGCACAATTGGTTGTGATATACTATTTGCCTAACAAATAGTGTTCCTCATTTGACATCATAGGAGATTCAGAGTGAAACATCTGCGGTATTTGCTAATTTTATTTTGTCTAAGCGTTGTAATTGTTGTCAATGGACACAGTTTTACAGTGGACGAGATTTTTGAAAATTTCAAAACTGCTTACAATAAGTCAAAAAACTTCAGTGCAGAATTTCAGGAGACCACACTCTATAAGACACGCAAAAATGTGACAACTGGACACTTTACATTCGGCAAGCCAAATCTGCTGCGAAAGGAATTTGTCTCACCAAAGAATCCCAAACAGATTGTAAAAGTTATCGTTTTAGATGGTTCTTACGCATGGTCTTATGTACCTTTATACAAACAAGTAAATAAAAGAAAATGGGATACTTCTGAACGTCGTGAGATTCTACCTGGTATCGGGGCATCTCTTGAAGATGTATCGGAGAATTGGGATATGGAGTTGGTGCCAGATGAGGCTGCAAATGCAAAAGGAGTATTTCAGATAAGACTGACACCTAAACCGCATCTGCTAAATAGAACAAATAATAAAACATCTGATGAAAACACAGAAAAAGAGACACTTGAGATTTGGGTTCAAGAGAAGGACTGGCTACCTGTCCAGTTTGGGTATGTAATAGAGTTCCCGGATAAGAGTCGTCGAAGCGTGATCACATCACTCTCTAAGATAAAACGAGACCAAGAATTGTCTTCAGATGTATTTAAGTTCAACGTACCAGAGGATGCAGAGGTGATTGATTTTTCGGAAAAATAGGCATTTATGAGTTCTCATCAATATTTTCGTTTGGCTAATCTTCTGACTTTTACGCGTTTATTGCTAACTGTCCCTTTTTTCTTCTTCTTTCGTGCGAAAATGATGCTTCCTTCAGCAGTCTGTTTCGGCCTAGCAGCTATAACTGACCTATTAGATGGAAAAATCGCACGAAAAGAGGGTATAACAGAATTCGGTAGTTTCATGGACTCTATTGTTGATAAGGTATTAGTAGCAACAGCACTGATTAGTTTCTGTCTATTTCAACATGAACTTTTAGTAAATAATGTCAGACTTATTCCTATATGGATGGTAGTGGTTATACTCGGACGTGAGTTCGTCGTAACGACAGTCCGTATTTTTGTCGTTGCTAAGAATGGAGATGTTATATCTGCAAACAAATGGGGGAAATATAAGACGGCAACACAACTGACTATTATTACTATCAGTTTAGTTCTACTAATATTCTTTATAGACACAGAGTTTGTTATACAACAGTATGGTCCGATTTTTTTTATGATGCTTCTACCGGTTGTTTTAACTGTCGCATCTGGAATTGAATTTTTATACGGAAACCGTAAAGTATTTTCTGCTAAAACATAGGTTAGTTTTGTTGGATAAATGGAATGAAAACTGTTTACATCAGGTGCTTTGTTGCTATTGAGATTCCAGTCCGCGTTCAAAGGGTTTTTGAGAAGATTCAGAATGAATTGAGAACAGAAATTGGAAAAGCATCTTGGACAAAAACCGGAAACTTCCATTTGACATTGAAGTTCCTTGGGGACGTAAAGAAAAATAGTATTTCTGATGTCTGTAATGCTATAGACAAAGTCGCAATAAAACAGAAACCTTTTTATCTGGAATTTGGTGGAATTGGCACATTTCCGAATTTGTCACGTCCACGCGTATTATGGATAGGATTAAAGCAAGGGGGAAACATAACGACAGATTTAAGTAAATACATTAACAACGCCCTGTTGCACTGTGATGTTAAGAGTGATGAACGATTTCATCCACATGTAACATTGGCAAGACTGAGACAACAGAAAGACTTGAGAGGAAACGTTGATCTGTTTGAGGAATATCAGACGATACAGAATACATCTATGGCAGTAGATGAGATTACACTTGTCAAAAGCGAATTGCGCCCAACTGGAGCAGTATATACGCCGATGAGTAGATTTCATTTGGGTAAGGAGTAAAGTAATATGGCGAAAGATGATAGAACGAATGTGGAAAATGAATTAAGTGCTGAAGAACAGAAAAATGCAGCAGAGAAGAGAAAAGCTGTAGACCAAGCTATTTCTCAAGTTGAACGTGCCTATGGAAAAGGTGCCATCATGCGTCTAACAGGTGACGAAGTTGTTCCAGTGGAGGTTATACCTACTGGCGCACTTGCACTTGATTTGGCATTAGGTGTTGGGGGTGTTCCACGCGGTAGAATCGTTGAAGTCTTTGGACATGAAGGAACAGGGAAGACAACGTTAGCATTACACATCGTTGCTGAAGCACAGAAAAGGGGTGGAATCGCTGCATTTATTGATGTAGAACACGCCCTGGACACAGGATGCAGAGGTGATTGATTTTTCGGAAAAATAGGCATTTATGAGTTCTCATCAATATTTTCGTTTGGCTAATCTTCTGACTTTTACGCGTTTATTGCTAACTGTCCCTTTTTTCTTCTTCTTTCGTGCGAAAATGATGCTTCCTTCAGCAGTCTGTTTCGGCCTAGCAGCTATAACTGACCTATTAGATGGAAAAATCGCACGAAAAGAGGGTATAACAGAATTCGGTAGTTTCATGGACTCTATTGTTGATAAGGTATTAGTAGCAACAGCACTGATTAGTTTCTGTCTATTTCAACATGAACTTTTAGTAAATAATGTCAGACTTATTCCTATATGGATGGTAGTGGTTATACTCGGACGTGAGTTCGTCGTAACGACAGTCCGTATTTTTGTCGTTGCTAAGAATGGAGATGTTATATCTGCAAACAAATGGGGGAAATATAAGACGGCAACACAACTGACTATTATTACTATCAGTTTAGTTCTACTAATATTCTTTATAGACACAGAGTTTGTTATACAACAGTATGGTCCGATTTTTTTTATGATGCTTCTACCGGTTGTTTTAACTGTCGCATCTGGAATTGAATTTTTATACGGAAACCGTAAAGTATTTTCTGCTAAAACATAGGTTAGTTTTGTTGGATAAATGGAATGAAAACTGTTTACATCAGGTGCTTTGTTGCTATTGAGATTCCAGTCCGCGTTCAAAGGGTTTTTGAGAAGATTCAGAATGAATTGAGAACAGAAATTGGAAAAGCATCTTGGACAAAAACCGGAAACTTCCATTTGACATTGAAGTTCCTTGGGGACGTAAAGAAAAATAGTATTTCTGATGTCTGTAATGCTATAGACAAAGTCGCAATAAAACAGAAACCTTTTTATCTGGAATTTGGTGGAATTGGCACATTTCCGAATTTGTCACGTCCACGCGTATTATGGATAGGATTAAAGCAAGGGGGAAACATAACGACAGATTTAAGTAAATACATTAACAACGCCCTGTTGCACTGTGATGTTAAGAGTGATGAACGATTTCATCCACATGTAACATTGGCAAGACTGAGACAACAGAAAGACTTGAGAGGAAACGTTGATCTGTTTGAGGAATATCAGACGATACAGAATACATCTATGGCAGTAGATGAGATTACACTTGTCAAAAGCGAATTGCGCCCAACTGGAGCAGTATATACGCCGATGAGTAGATTTCATTTGGGTAAGGAGTAAAGTAATATGGCGAAAGATGATAGAACGAATGTGGAAAATGAATTAAGTGCTGAAGAACAGAAAAATGCAGCAGAGAAGAGAAAAGCTGTAGACCAAGCTATTTCTCAAGTTGAACGTGCCTATGGAAAAGGTGCCATCATGCGTCTAACAGGTGACGAAGTTGTTCCAGTGGAGGTTATACCTACTGGCGCACTTGCACTTGATTTGGCATTAGGTGTTGGGGGTGTTCCACGCGGTAGAATCGTTGAAGTCTTTGGACATGAAGGAACAGGGAAGACAACGTTAGCATTACACATCGTTGCTGAAGCACAGAAAAGGGGTGGAATCGCTGCATTTATTGATGTAGAACACGCCCTGGACACTACTTATGCACGAAATATAGGCGTGAATCTTGAGAACTTATTGATTTCTCAACCCGATGCAGGTGAACAAGCATTGGAGATCGTTGAAACGCTTATCCGAAGCGGCGCAATTGATGTGGTTATAATTGATTCAGTCGCTGCGCTCACACCACAAGCTGAAATTGAAGGTGAGATGGGTGATGCACATGTCGGATTATTACCACGGTTGATGTCAAAAGCACTACGTAAATTATCTGGTGTTACAAACAAGTCCAAGACATGTGTAATTTTTACAAACCAGATACGACAGAAAATAGGTATCATGTTTGGAAATCCAGACACAACACCGGGTGGACTCGCCTTGAAATTTCATGCATCCGTTAGGTTGGAAATTAGAAGGTCAACACAGATAAAAGAAGGACAAGATGTGCTCGGAAATAGAGTACTTGTAAAGGTCGTAAAGAATAAGGTCGCTCCCCCTTTCAGAGAAGCTGAGTTTGATATAACATTCGGTAAAGGCATCTCAAAAGAAGGCAACCTGCTGGACATCGCCGTTGATGCAGGTTATATTCAGAAAAGAGGTTCATGGTTCTCATACAACAATGAGAGAATTGGACAGGGACGAAACAATGTCAAAACCTACTTAGAGCAGAATTCCAATATTACTGCCGAACTGGAGCAGAAGATTCGTGAGAATTTAAGTACAATCGCTCAGTCAGATTCATTTGATGGTGTTACTGAAGAAGGCGAGACAAAAGAAGAAGTAGATACTGAATTTGAGGATACATCTTCTTGAGAGTGTGTAAAGTTTTGGTTACATTTTAACCGCGTTACACAATTTTTTAACCGCGTTACACTGAAAGGGTCTCTACAAAAATTTTACACACCCTCGGTTAGTTCTCTTGAAGTAAAAGCCGCAACATGATATACTTGTATGCACTCAGGCCGGTATAAAATGACTATTTCATAAACCTTTTCAATAGAAAGTGAGAAATTTTGTATGGCAACTAAAAGAAACACTCCATCCGAATTATTGAAAAGTTCCGATATGGAAGATACTGCTACAGATAAAGTTGATTACCCACAAATGGTTCGTGAGCTCAATTGGCAGATAGAGATGCTTGAGAACGAGGTGTCTGATCTGAGAAGACAGCTCAGGTCTTCACCCGAAGAAGATGTTGACGCGCGTTTATACGAAATGACTCGCGAATTAATGCAAGCACACAGACGCAATCGGAAACTTACAGGAACCCTTCAAGAAGCAAGAGAAAAACTTGAATTATTGAAAGAGAAGGTTAAACAGCTGAGTGCACCGCCGAACAACTATGGTATTTTTCTCGGTAAAAATGATGACAATACAATTGATGTTGACATTGGCGGCAAGAAATGGCGAGTCAATCTCGACCCAGCAATCGTAGTTGATCAAATAGATGTTGGGCAAGAAGTAATTGTTAATAGTGGTTTAAATGTCATAGCTGTCAAACCACCTGAAAAACACGGCGATGTCGTAAAAATTAAGGAGATACTTGAATTGGGACGCGCAATTGTTAGCCTGCGGACAGATGAAGAACAGGTCGTACGGATTTCTTCTGCCTTGAAAGATGAGACCTTAAAAACAGGAGACCCTGTCCTTCTAAACCATAGCAGCGGTATGCTACTTGAGAAACTGCCAAAGCGCGAACTTGATGACTTGCTGCTTGAAGAAGTACCCGATATAAGTTACGCAGACATAGGTGGGTTAGATTCTCAGATTGAGGCGATACGAGATGCAATTGAGATGCCATATCTCTATCCTGATGAATATAAAGAGTTTGATTTAACACCCCCTAAAGGTGTACTACTCTATGGACCGCCAGGATGTGGGAAAACATTAATTGCCCGTGCCGTAGCGAACTGTCTCGCTGAGCGGATACGGAAGAAGTATGGTAGAGAAGACATCAGAGGATATTTTATTAACATTAAAGGACCTGAACTTCTCAATAAGTATGTCGGGGAAACAGAACGAAAAATAAGGGAAGTTTTTCAAAAAGCACGGGATAAGTCAAGAGAAGGATATCCAGTCGTCATTTTCTTTGATGAAATGGATTCTCTGTTCCGTTCGCGTGGTATGGGTATTTCATCTGATATGGAGTCTACACTGGTACCACAATTCCTGGCAGAGATTGATGGTGTAGATAACCTGCGCGACGTGATTGTCATCGGGGCAAGTAATCGACAAGATTTACTTGATCCGGCAGTTTTGAGACCCGGCAGACTTGACATAAAAATAAAGATTGATCGTCCTAATATTGATGGTGCCAAGGACATATTTGCTATTTATTTGACACCTGACCTCCCTTTTGCCAAGAACATTACTGAACAATTTGACGAAGATACGAATAAGGTTGTAGAACACCTTATCAATGAAGCGGTTGAGGAAATGTATGCCACGTCTGAGGGAAACAGATTTATTGAGGTAACGTATACACGCGGTGAACGTGAAACGCTCTTCTTCAAAGACTTTGTCAGTGGGGCAATGATTAGAAACATCGTTTCACGGGCAAAGAAAATGGCTATTAAACGACTCATCAGTTCTGAGGGAAAAGAGAAAGGTATCTCTCCCAATGATCTGAAGATTGCTATCCGAGAAGAATACAGAGAAAATGAGGATCTACCTAACACCACTAATCCTGATGATTGGGCAAAGATTTCCGGGAGAAAAGGTGAAAAGATTGTCAATATTCGCGCACTCATCAATCAACCTGAAGCACGTAAGAAACCTGAGGTGAGAGTTAGCAAAGGCGGATCGTATCTATAAAGTATCATTATTATACTGAAATGAGTGAGATTATAGTTAGGTCATTAATTAAAGAGACATTTCAGCGTTTGTAGACCACCCCGCGTAGGGACGAGGTCTCCTCGCCCGTTGTGGAGTGTTTCATTATTTCTGAAATCCACTATACATACAGTAACTTTACGTCAGTATTGCACTCCGAAAAATAATATGTCTACACCAACGATAATCGGCACAGAAACAGAATTTGGTATTTCGGTAAAAAACGCAAGAGAACAAGACCCAATTGCAGCTTCAACCTTAGTTGTTAATGCATATAGAAGTCGCAATATGCCGACTATTTCATGGGATTATGCACAAGAAAGTCCGCTAATGGACGCTCGCGGTTTCATTGATGAAACTCAAAAACCGATCGTTGAAGAGGATACATACAGTGTCATAAATGATATACTGGTAAACGGGGGTCGTTATTATGTAGACCATGCACACCCTGAATACTGTACACCTGAATGCTCAAATGCAAGAGACCTTGTTAAATATGAAAAAGCAGGAGAGTTGATTTTAGATCTAAGTAGACTTGCCGCTGAACAGTTGCTACTGGATAATCAAGAAATTATCATCTATAAAAACAATACTGACTATAAGGGACATAGTTACGGCTCACATGAAAACTATTTGATGTCGCGTAAAACAGATTTCTCGGACATAGTTGGCGGCTTAACACCATTCATTGTGACGCGTCAAATCATAACCGGTAGCGGTAAGGTAGGTGCTGAAAACGGAACAGACGAAGCGGATTTTCAGATCTCTCAACGGGCAGACTTTTTTGAAAAAGAGGTCGGACTGAGCACAATGGTGGAACGCCCCATAATTAATACGAGAGATGAACCACACGCTGATTCAACTCGTTATAGACGCTTGCATGTGATCGTCGGTGATTCTAACATGTCCGAGTTCACAATCTATCTGAAAGTCGGTATCACGGCAATAGTCTTACAATTAATTGAGAAACGTGTTGTTCGTGATCAGTTCGCATTAAATGAACCTGTCGCAGCAATCAAGTCAATATCAAGAGATTTGATGTGCAATCAGAAAATTGAACTAAAAGATGGACGTAACTTGACGGCAATTGAAATTCAACGTGCATATCTTAATCTTGCACAAAAACATCTGTCAAAAGATGAAAGGACACCGATTGTTGATGATGTAATGCAGAAGTGGGATTTTGTGCTAAATAGGCTACAAAAGGAACCGATGTCTTTAGGAAGACACTTGGATTGGATTATCAAGAAAAAACTCATTGATGCGTATATTGCACGCCACGGATTTAAATGGACAGACCCTCAAGTTAGAATGCTCGATCTGCAATATCACGATCTAAGACCAGATAAGGGATTGTACTTACGACTACAAAAGAATGGACATGTAGAACGTATCTTAACCCATGAGGAGGTCGTACATGCAATTCAACATCCACCATTAGACACACGTGCCTATTTTCGAGGAACCTGTTTACGTAGATTTCCAAGTCACATCCATAGCGTAAGTTGGAATTCTATTATTTTCAACGGACCTTCAGGATTTGAAAAGATTATGATGGAACGACCCCACTTTGGAACACAAGAGATAGTCGGTGAAATGCTCAACACTTGCACAGTTGATGAACTCGTGAACCAAATTCGCGACGACTGTAAATGATTTTGTTTAATAATGTAAACCCTGTTGATTATAGTTGGTTAAATAAGGCTACATTGGTATACGGAATTCCGTAACCCTAAATCCGAATAAGGAGTACGACATGCCAAGCGAAAAACAGCAAGAATACAAAGATAACTCCATCAAAGAAAATGAGGAGATTTATCCAAATCCTGAACTCAATGAAAATGTTGACGAGTTGACAGAAGACCTCGATGCGCTACTCGACGAAATTGATGAGATTCTGGAGGAAGACTCAGAGGAATTCGTCGAAAATTATATCCAGCGAGGAGGGCAGTAGGATTGCTCAAACTCCATGAATATGGAACGAACGATTTTTTGCAAGTTTTGAAGAACCGACACCCCGATCACTTAGGTGACTGGACACAACTGAACGGTATAAATGATAACCTTCCGCACAATTATCTGGAAGGTACGACTGTTCTTGCACTCGTCTACGATAATGGTGTTATCATCGCAGGTGATAGACAAGCAACAGAAGGTTACCAAGTCGGGGAACGACGTATCCAAAAAGTGTATAAAATTGATCAGCATTCTGCTATTGCTGTCGCTGGTGTTGCGGGTCCCTGTATTGAAACAGCAAAACTCTTTCAAGTTCAAGTGGAATACTATGAAAAGATTGAGGGTATGTCCCTAAGTTTGGACGGACAAGCCAACTACCTGTCAACACTTGTTCGCTCAAACATAGGATTGGCTATGCAGGGATTAATCGTGCTGCCGATTTTTGCTGGATACGATAAGAAAATTGGAAAGGGTAGGATTTTCAAGTACGATGCATTGGGTGGAAGATATGAGGAAGACACCTATTATGCTATCGGTTCTGGCGGTAAAGATGCCCGCGCAACTTTGAAGAAGTTGTATCGTCCACAGATGTCAGAAATAACAGCCTTGAATGCTGTCGCCGAAGCATTATGGGATGCGGCAGATGAGGATATCGCCACTGCTGGTCCAGACCTTATCAGGAATATCTTTCCAACATTAACAACTATTACAGATGAAGGTGTAGCCGCTCTCCCGGATAACACCGTAGCTGAGTTGTTCCGGGAGCTGATTTCCCGTTTGGAACAAACGTAGATCTATCAATTGCGTAGATTTACCTAAAACCGATATGGAGTTTTAATGTCAACACCTTATTATGTTTCTCCTGAACAGATATGGGAAGATAAGAGAGATTTTGTCCGACGCGGTATTGAACAAGCAAAAGAGGTAGTTGTCTTAGCATATAAAAACGGACTCTTGATGGTAGCGGAGAACCCGCGTAGAACTACCTATAAAATATCTGAGATATATGACAAGATAGCACTTGCATCAACAGGTCGTATTGCTGAATATGAGGCATTACGTGTAGCAGGAATTCGCGAATCAGAGATTAAAGGCTACACATATTTTCGAGAAGATGTTACTGGTAAGTGGTTGACGAATCTCTATTCACAGTATATCGGTTCCATATCACAAACATGGGATGCAAAGCCTCTTGAGATCGAACTACTTGTCTGTGAAATAGATGCGGATCCATCAGTAGGGAACCAGATATATTACATAGATTTTGATGGGACATACCGTGAGGAGGAGAACTTCGCAGTCATTGGGGGCAGAGCAGAAGCCATTGTAGAAATTCTTCGAGAAGATTATTCCTCCGATTTAGAGTTGTCCGCTGCCTTGCAACTTGCGTCTCAAACCTTTGAAAAAGTAGAATCCGAAGAGTCCGAACCGTATCAGATTACCCCACAAACGATAGAAGTTGCGTGCCTGGATGTCACTGCTGGTAGACGGAAATTTCGCAGGTTTTCTATTGAAGAAATAACTGAGATTTTGAGCCATGCATCGTAGAATTTATGGGTTGGAAACGGAATACGGCATCATCTGCACACCGGATAAAAACAGAGGTAAGAAACTCACTGTCCAGAATGTTGTGATGTACTTGTTCCGTGAAATCATCTCTGGACGGATGTATCCAGATGTTTTCTTGGAAAACGGCGCACGATTCTATCAAGATATCGGATGTCATCCAGAATATGCTACCCCTGAATGTGATGATGTGATCGATCTGGTCGCACATGATAAAGCAGGAGAACGAATCGTAACTCGACTCGCAACAACTGCTGAACGCAGGATGAAAGCGGACGGTTTTAGAGGAAAAATCTCTATATTCAAAAACAACCTAGATACAGTCGGCAATACTTACGGTTGTCATGAAAACTATCTAATGGAACGGGAAAAGGTCAGTTTTCGGCAACTTGCATCACAACTCATCCCCTTTTTTGTCACCCGACAAATATACACGGGCGCAGGAAAAGTAAAACGAAGTGACCAAGGTTTCTACGAAATATCACAACGCGCCCAACATATCCGAGAAGAAATCTCAATAGCAACAACAACCGCACGCGGAATCATCAACACCCGGGATGAACCCCATGCTGATAGAGAAAAATATAGACGATTGCACGTCATCGTAGGGGATTCTAATATGTCGGAATACTCAACACTTCTAAAGGTTGGCATAACCGGAATCATTCTTCGGATGATTGAAGATCACTTCATTAATGAACATTTTGCTCTACGAAATTCGGTACAAGCCATTCATGAAATTTCTGAAGATATAAACTGTAAAAGACTGATTGAGCTTGATAATGGTAAGCGATTATCAGCAATAGAACTTCAATGGCGATACTTTGAATGTGCTAAAAGATATCTTGAACAGGCTGAATCTGACCCAACAACGGATGAGGTGATGAAACGTTGGGAATATGTGATGACACAATTGGAACAGGATCCGATGCAACTTGACCGTGAATTAGATTGGGTCATCAAAAGAAAGTGTATTGAGACGTATGTAAAGCACCGATCATTAAAGTGGGATTCTGCTGAGGTTAAACGAATAGATTTAGAATACCATAATATCCGTCAGGATTTAGGCGTTTTCTATAAAGCTGAAAAACGCGGTTTGATAGAAAGGATATTGGACGACTCACACATCCGCAAGGCGATGCATTCACCTCCTGAGAACACCCGCGCAAAGTTCCGTGGTAGATTTATCAAACTTGTCAATAACGGCAAAGTGTTATGTGGAGTCAATTGGAGTTATATCCAACTATATGAACCTTATCAGAAGTTATATCTGTCAACCGATCCACTCAAACCGGAATTTGAAGAAGCCAGCAGAATGATCTATTCAATTTAATTTTACAGCAGGTGAACTTATGGCAACCTCTGCAGCACAAACAATCCTCACACCTGAAGAATATATTATTTTGGAACGCAAGGCAATACCTGACGCAGAAACAGTCAGAAATGAGTACGTTAAAGGGAAAATAATCGCAATGTCCGGTGCAAGTCGAGCACATAATCTAATTACCATGAATATATCCGCCATGCTCCATATCAATTTAAAGGGGAGAGGGTGCGAAACTTACGCAAACGAAATGCGGGTCAGCACCCCCAGCACTTCATCCTATTTTTACCCCGATGTCGTTGTCGTTTGTGAAGAACCCCGTTTTGAAGATGATGTCTTTGATATACTCCTCAATCCAATTCTTCTGGTAGAAGTCTTGTCACCATCAACAGAGGTTTATGATCGTGGTGAAAAATTTAGGCACTACCGAGAGCTACCATCTTTACAGGAATACATCCTTGTTGCACAAGACAAGATTTGCATTGAACGGTTCAACCGTCAAGAGAACAATTGGATTCTCACCGATTTTCAAAACATTGAAGAACGCTTATCCCTTATTTCAGTCCAATGTGAACTGCCCTTGCATGAAATTTATGATCGCGTCACATTTCCTGATAACTAATCCCAGACTATGTTGACGAATCAGGCGAACTCCTCCCGCAGGTTAGAGAAAGTGATAGCCAGGAATATAGGATTGTGCAGACCGCAGCCTGACAATCACTAGGCATGGAGCCATTTTCGTCCCCGACACCTATTATTATACAAAGGCGAGATCAAACGCGCGAAAATTTGGTGCACTTCGCCACTATACAGATTACAATGAGATGTTCAAGAATGAAGATCTGTATGCTGTTGCGGCGGTAGGTAGACACGGTTATCTGGAAGAGTTGCAACATTGGGCACAATCCTTACAGGCAGGAACCTTACCACACTCAAGCCTTGAGGATGCTTATCAGAATATACGTGTTTTGGAGGCAATTAATCGTAGTGTTGAAATTGGAGAGGTCGTTCAAATTCTGTCTTAGCTTTCAGTATATCTATAGAACTTTCCACCACGTTTTCTTAGATGAGTGTCAAAGGGTTTTATGGCTCCATATCCCATAATAGAACGGTGCCGTCCCCACTTCCACTAGCAAGGGTGCGTCCATCCGGACTAAACGCTAAACTTCCGACATACCCCGTATGTCCGTTGAGTGTGCGGAGATGTTCTCCTGTGTTTGCATCCCACAAACGGATGGTGCCAATATCATGCCCACTGGCAATGGTGTTTCCATCTGGACTGATCGCTACGCTATAGACAAAACTCGTGCGCCCAGTGCCTCTATATCCGGCGAGTGTTCGAAGCTGTTTACCTGTATTTGCGTCCCACACACGGGTGTAAATCCCTCCCACACTGACAAGAAGACTGCCATTTGGACCAAACAGATTGAACGTTACACTGTCGATTACATTCGTATGTCCGGTAAGTGTGCGGACATGCTTACCTGTGTTTACGTCCCACAAACGGATGGTTCTGTCCTGTCCCCCACTGGCGAGGGTAGCACCATCCGGACTGAACGCCACGCTGTTGACATGTTCATGTCCAGTGAGTTTGTAGAGCTGTTTACCTGTACTTGCGTCCCACAAACAGACGGTATCCCCACTCCCACTGGCGAGGGTGTTTCCATCCGGACTGAACGCCACGCT
>VXOP01000382.1:0-1282 GCA_009839975.1 Candidatus Poribacteria bacterium | reverse complement strand
CCCACTGGCGAGGGTGTTTCCATCCGGACTGAACGCCACGCTGTTGACATGTTCATGTCCGTTGAGTGTGCGGAGATATTCTCCTGTGGTCGCGTTCCATAAGCGGATAGTCCCATCACGATTCCCACTTGCGAGGGTGGCACCATCCGAACCGATTAGGTTGAACGCTACACTCTCTACTACTCCCACCGTATATCCATTGAGGGTGTAGAGTTGTTTACCAGTGTTTACGTTCCACAAGCAGACGGTACCGTTAGCATATTCACCTGCGACTTTTTTCCCATCCGGACTGAACGTTACGCTGTTGACAGCCCCTGCATGCCTAATAAGCATGCGTAGCTGTTTACCTGTACTTGTGTCCCACAAGCAGATGGTTCCATCACGACTCCCACTTGCGAGGAGGCTGCCATCCGGACTGTATAATATGCTATAGACCCAATCCTTATGTCCATGAAGTGTGTTGAGATGCTTACCAGTCGTTGCGTCCGACAAGCAGATGCGGGTACCTCCACTGGCAACGATGCGTCCATCTGGACTGAATGCTACACTGGTGATTTTATTCCCATGCCCAGTGTTTAGTTCACGAAGAAACTTTCCAGTGGTTACATCCCACACCCAGACTTCGTGATTCGACCCACCTCCTACAATGGTGCGTTCATCCGGACTGAACACCACGTTGGAGACCCTAACCCTATTGCTGGCTGTTCGTCCGTTGAGTGTGCGAAGGAACTTACCAGTGGTTACGTCCCACAAACGGATAGTGTCATCCCAACTTGCACTTGCGAGAGTGTTTCCATTAGAACTGAACGCTACGCTGTAGATCCTCTGTGTATGTCCGTTGAGTGTGCGGATATGCTTGCCAGTAGTTACGTCCCACAAACGGATAGTATTCAAATTTGCACTTGCGAGGGTATTTCCATCCTGACTGAATGCTATGTGGTTGCCATCATACATGGGTCCTTGATCATCCATAGGTCCTGAGAGTAGGTCCAGTTTTCCCCCTGTATGGGCATCGTATATCCATACGCCGATACCACTCGCCACTGCAAGTTTGTTGCCATCCGGAGAATACTTTACATCAGCGATCCAACCTTTACCGAGACGTGCTTTCGCGCCTTCGGGCAGGTGCCATTGTGAAGCGTCTTGTGCAAAAGTTGTCCAGAATACGCTTATTATTAGATAGGTGAGTGTGATGTAGGAAATTTGTCTTAGCATTTCATTAAATCTTTTCGCAATAAGTAGTTTTGGACACATGGAATTATAAATTTCCTTCCGAAACAAA
>VXOP01000136.1 GCA_009839975.1 Candidatus Poribacteria bacterium | reverse complement strand
TGGTCTGCGTCATATTTGTATATCAGACAGCAACAAAATATTACAGCAAAACAACTTTCAGAGTCTTGGTAGTTCTAACACGACTGTACCCACACATCCATTTTGGATCGTTGTGGGTTTTTGTTGTTACGTTCGGTTTTGGGATACATGTGAATCATGGTGTTCGCAAAAGAGTATCAGAATTAAATCGGCATAGTGTCTATTTATTGTTCTATATCTGTGAAAAACATGAAACAAGTGGTTAACTAACACAAGTCGTTGTCTCTGGAATTCAGAACACACGACACAATCGTCAGTTATACATTTCTTCAATCTAACGCTAATCTATAGTTAAGGAGGACAAGCAATGAAAAAAGTAAATAGAGTAAGAACACACAATGGATGGAAGCATCCATTATATTTCGCTTTCCTTATGGCACTCATCATCGGAGTCGCTTTCAACGTATACGCTGGTAAAGACGACTGTACAAACATAGATGGTGATGGTGCAGTAGCAATATCGGAAGTAAATAGTGAAAATGTCAACACACCCAATGATTACGATGAAGTCGTTGAAGAAGATGACCGTAAAGGTGTTATCTATCTCTCCTTGATCGGTGGCAGTCAACCGACACCAAACGGTTGCGGACTTAATCCAAAGAATGATGCCAGTCAATGGACAGGATGGGGAGGTCCGCTTAACTTTGACAACGTCACCATCGGCGAAGGTACAACGACGCGAAATCATATCGTTATCGGCGGCACCCTTTTTGAACGTGGAATCGGTTCACACGCTATTGCCACACTTGTTTACGATCTGTCTGGAGATAAATACCTAAGATTTGAGGCTTATGTCGGTATGTCCGATGAAAAAGACCCGGGTGGGTGTGGAGCCGGTGGAACAAGCGATTTTACTTTCTCTATTGATGGCAAAGAGGCATTCAAATCTGAAACGCTCCCAGGTTCGGACGGTGGCGAAAATGTTGAAGCGGTCAAGGTTGAGTTTGATATCCCTACGGGTGCCAAGGAACTCACAATTGTGATGGGAGATGGTGGTGATGGAAATGGTTGCGACCATTCAACAATTGGGGATGCTAAGCTCCTTACCGCACAAGCACTTGCAGTGGAACCTGCAAACAAACTCCCTACAATTTGGGGTCATCTCAAAGAAAGTTATTAATTGTTGTGTAATTATTTTATATGTCTACGTTAATTTAGTTTTTATTTTAATTCAAATGGAGGCTTAAAACAATGAAACTTAGTTATATATCTACATTATGCATATTGCTAATAACCGGTTTACTCTTTAATGGTTATGCTGATAGAAGCGACTGTACAAACCTTGATGGAGCAGGTGCTGTGCCCATCTCAGAAGTATCTTCCGAAGATCTCGCAACGCCAAACGATTATGATATGGTCGTTGAAGAGGATGACAGAGATGGTGTTGTCTATTTGGCTTTATTAGGTGGAAGTCAACCCGCCCCAAATGGATGTGGATTAATCCCAAAAAACGATGCTGGTCAATGGACAGGTTGGGGTGGTCCGTTGAACTTTGACAACGTTACTATCGGTGAAGGTTCAACCACACGAAACCATATCGTCATTGGTGGAACTTACTTTGAACGCGGTATCGGCGCGCATTCGGTTGGTACTTTTGTCTACGATCTAACAGGTGCTGATTATACACATTTTGAAACTTATGCGGGTATGTCAGATGAAAAAGACCCAGGTGGTTGTGGACATGGTGGCAGCAGTCATTTCACCTTTTCTGTTGATGGCAATGTGATAGTTGAAACGGATACTTTAACAGGAAGTTTGGACGGCGAAAACGTTGAACCACTCAAGGTTGAATTTGAGATTCCTGAAAACGCACAAGAACTCACAATCGTGATGGGAGATGGCGGAGACGGTTTAGGGTGCGACCACTCATGTTTAGGAGATGCAAAACTCCTTACTTCAGAAGCAACCGCTGTTGAACCTGCAAACAAACTCCCAACAATTTGGGGACATCTGAAATCACGTTATTAGATCCTTTTAGCTTATAATAGAGGCAAATAGATTTTACCTGATTGATCCAGTAGAAATCCTACCGGATCAATCAGGTTTTTAATTGCAGTTTAATCATACATGATTCAGAACGTGTGAACAACAGAAACCCAAGCACCAGCGGTGCGAAAGGTGTATAGAACGTGTGTTTTAATTCCCTAATCTGATACACCTTTCGCCCCTCTGGGGCTTAGGACAGGTCATATCAGCGTTTTCTATACACCTTTCGCCCCTCTGGGACTTGGGTTTTGCAGAAACTTACTCTTCTTTTTACTCATGCTTTTCTACTATAACTTTACACCCCACACGCTTCAAATGAATTGATTTTTAACGACTTCTATGATAAAATGAAATTAAGACATAACAATAGAAGGAGTTAGTAAATGCCCCATCCCTCTCATAATCTATTCAATACCCGTAAGAACTTAAGAAACGACGTTTCTGATTGTGTCTACTATTCTCTACCTACCTTGAGTGAAGCGTGTAACGTTTCATTAGAGACTTTACCTGTAAGTATCCGCATACTGCTTGAATCTCTACTGCGAAATTTTGATGAACATCAGATCACCGAACAAGACATCATCAACTTGGCAAATTGGAATGCAAAGAATCCAAAATCTGCAGAAATACCATTCAAACCTGCCCGTGTCGTCGCACAAGATTTCACAGGGGTTCCACTTGTCGTTGATATCGCTGCAATGCGGTCTGCTGTAGACAAACTCGGTGGCGACCCCAGCATGATCGAACCACTTGTCCCTGTTGATTTAGTGATTGACCACTCAATTCAAGTAGATGCCTACGGAACAGAAAACGCCTTTCAGTTCAACACACAAAAAGAATTTGAACGCAACAAAGAACGATACGAATTTCTTAAATGGGGACAACAAGCTTTTGAAAAGTTCAATATCATTCCACCATCAATAGGAATTGTGCATCAGGTGAATCTTGAGTATCTCGCTCAGGTCGTCATGGTAGAAGACGCAGTAGCATACCCCGACACACTTGTTGGAACAGATTCCCATACCACGATGATTAACGGCTTAGGTATCGTCGGATGGGGTGTTGGAGGGATTGAAGCTGAAGCAGCGATGTTGGGACAACCGGTATACATACTAACCCCAGAGGTCCTCGGTGTTCACATGACAGGAAAACTCCAAGACGGTGTAACAGCGACCGATCTCGTGTTGACAGTAACACAGCGACTTAGAGAAGCATCAGTCGTCGGAAAATTTGTTGAGTTCTTCGGCGAAGGTATTGAAGCACTTGCATTGCCAGACCGTGCAACAATATCCAACATGTGTCCTGAATACGGCGCAACGATAGGATTCTTCCCACCAGACTCTGAAACCATAAACTATCTCAGACTCACAGGACGGGACGAAACACATGTTGATTTTGTAGAAACTTATCTTAAGGCACAGGGCTTATTCGGTATCCCGCATCTCGGTGATGTAGATTACTCTGATGTGTTAGAAATTGATCTGAGTGAGATTGAACCGAGTATAGCAGGACCAAAACGTCCACAAGACCGAATTCCGTTATCAGATGTGAAAGAAACCTTTGGAGAAATCCTCACACGTCCAATAGCTGAAGACGGATTTGGTGTGACAGAAATAGAAAGTAAGGGAACAGTTAAACACGGTTCTGTCGTTATCTCTGCTATTACCAGTTGCACCAATACAAGCAATCCATCAGTGATGATTGGGGCAGGACTGCTTGCAAAAAAAGCAGTGGAGAAAGGTTTACGTGTTCCTGACTATGTAAAAACAAGTTTAGCACCCGGTTCGCGCGTTGTAACCGAATATCTACGCAACACCGGATTACTCCCTTATTTAGAAAAAATCGGATATAATGTCGTAGGATATGGCTGCACGACCTGTATTGGTAATAGTGGTCCCCTCAATGAAGTCGTTCAGGATGCGATTGATGCTGAAAACCTTGTAACTGCAAGTGTCCTGAGTGGCAACAGGAACTTTGAAGCGCGTGTACATCCAGAGATAAAAGCCAATTTTCTGATGTCACCCCCACTCGTTGTCGCATTTGGTCTTGCAGGACGAATTGATATTGATCTGGCAACAGAACCTATAGGATACAGTGATGCGGGAGAAGGTGTTTTCCTTAAGGATATATGGCCCACACGTCAAGAGATCGCTGAAATGATCGCCACTGCAGTAAACCGAAGTACATTCAAAGAGATGTATGAATCCATCGGCAATCAGGCACCTGAATGGGAAGAACTTGCGGGGGCAACAGGTGTCCTTTATCCTTGGAACGAAAGAAGCACCTACATACAGCATCCTCCTTTTTTTGAAGGATTTACATCTGAACCTGCACCGATTTCGGATATTTTTGATGCACGCATACTCGGAATTTTTGGAGATTCTGTCACGACAGACCATATCTCTCCTGCAGGAGCAATTGCTGCATCAAGTCCTGCTGGCAGCTATCTACAGGAACGCGGTGTAGAAACTCGTGATTTCAACACCTACGGTGCAAGACGCGGCAATGACCGGGTCATGAGTCGTGGGACTTTTGCCAATAGACGTGTCCGCAACCTGATGACACCTGATGTTGAAGGTGGATACACTATACTCTATCCAGAGGAAACACAGACGACAATCTATGCAGCAGCAAACCGTTACCAAGAGGATGGCATTCCGACAGTCCTCTTTGCAGGTCAAGATTACGGTATGGGAAGTTCACGAGATTGGGCAGCGAAAGGGCCAAAACTCCTCGGTGTGAAAGCAGTCGTTGTAGAAAGCTATGAACGGATACACCGCAGTAATCTGATTGGGATGGGGATTTTACCGCTGCAGTTTATGGATGGAGAAAATGCACAATCGCTAAACCTTGACGGTAGCGAGATTATCAGCATCACAGGATTTGCTGATGACCTGCAACCGGGACAGATGGTAACCATGAAAATCGTCAGACAAAACGGGGACACACACACAACGGAATTACTAATCCGCATTGATTCACCCGTGGAAGTGGAATATTATAAGAACGGTGGGATTCTGGATTATGTAATTCGGAATTTCCTATCTGGATAATGAACACCTTAATGAAGATTAGATAAATAATGGGATCATCCAATTCATCAAAATGATCGTAGGGTGCTGGGTTTCTCAGTCCGAATATTATCCAATTTATAGTGAAATACAAAAACAAATGCACACTTTTAGTCCATTGGACTTAACCGACAGACTTGACCGTGCTGTAGTATAAACTTTTAGTTTGTGCAGTCGTGTACGCAAACTAAAAGTTTACGCTACAATCGTGCACAAGTAATTATGGATTTTACCATAAATCTTGATCTTCCTCAAGGTGTTAGGACAAATGGAGGTGTGTAAAGTTTTTGGCATGACGTCATACTGCACAAAAAAGTATCTGCTAAGCATTTGGTGTTATTAAGCCGTAGCACATTCATCTTGATTGTGCAACGCATCACGCCATCCCACGCGATAAAGTATCTGCTAAGAAGTGTGTCTTATCCATGTTGTGAAGAGAGACGTAATGAACGATGGTTGTTGTCCAAAGAAGCACAATCAAGATGAATGTGCTACGGCTATATGACGATGTTTGACTTACGGAAAGGTGTAATGTTGGATGAAGGGTGTTTAGTACAATCAAAAGACAACAATACTTCTACATGTCAGAAGGATTTCAGTGACAAAAACTTTACACACCAAAAAAAAAAATTAATTTTGTGTCGGAATTCTCCATAAATTCACGTCATTTCTTAATAAAGGGGCAATTTATTTGGGGAGAGGGAAAGATGGAATTAGGGACTTGTGCTTCCTCGCTGACAGCCGATCTATATTTAGTTTCTCAATCCCAAGCACCAGCGGTGCGAAAGGTGTATAGAACATGTGAACCACACAATCCCAAGCACCAGCGGTGCGAAAGGTATATAGAACATGTGTTTTTAATTTCGTGGCATGATATACCTTTCGCCCCTCTGGGGCTTACTCTGTTAATATCAACGTTTTCTATACACCTTTCGCCCCTCTGGGGCTTGACATTTTACAGAAACCTACTTCTCTCCTTACTCATGTGCTTCTACAAGAACTAGACACATCAGAAATATGTTTATTACTGAGTTTCATGTTAGAAGGATGATTATGCCAAAAACTTTACACACCCGACAAATGGGTGTGTAAAGTTTTTGTCACTATAAGTGGCAATTTGGGATTTCCTATGCTCTTAATAGTAGTAGGCATTCTCCGAGTGCCATCTCAACTTAATAGCCGGTAGGTGCGATTTCCTTATCGCACCGGAACTTAAGCGGAAACCCTAAATGAAACACGTTTTCCATCATCTGGTGCTTCCAACGTCCTCGCGTAGGACATGTAATTCGGAATTTCTTGTCTGCTTAGTTATAGTAGAGATACCTAAGTTGCTACCTATAAGTGTTTGACCTGGAAACATTGCCTTTAATGAAAAAATGCTGATAATTAGCCAATATTGTAGCGTAAACTGCCAGTTTGCGCCCCTTATAGCACAATCTGGCAGATTGTGCTACATAGGTAGCAACTTGGGTTAGAGATGTAAACGAAGGGAACGCAATTGACGTTACTACTGTGTAAAATGATGATTTTGAAATAAGTTTTCTCATGTGTAGAGCGATCCATTCGTTTTACGCAACTAACCAAGAGGTTTCCAACCTCGTTCACAAGGAGGAACCTATGAACCGCGGATTTGAATACATACCACTGTTTGCCATCTGCGTACTTACATTTACAGTGATCGGTTGCGCGACACACACCATCCAACATGACCATGATGTTGAAGCCTTTTATAGTGCTTGGCTGAACCAGTCCTTTGAAGAATTTTTGGAGAAGCACCCTGATCCAAAACATTCAATCCCTATAGGACAAGGTAACTATAGGCATACTTACGTTTACGATATTGAATCACAAGCAGAAATCGGTATCAATCTATTAGCTGCACTGGGAGACACAGATACGGGTCACGACGATTACTACCACATTTATGTTTTTGTGAATAGTGACGGTGTTATATATAAGATGGACTATCGACGTAAAACTGAAAGATGGTAATGATCCCAAAGGGTAATATCAACCCATCTATGCACGGAAGTAGTCAATTTGCTATAGTGGAGAATTACAATGCAAAATGCAATTAAAAAAATTCCTATAATCACACTCATCCTCCTATCCCTAACCATTGGATGTGACCGAGATGAGGCAGACCATACAGAAATACTCACTATAGGTCCCTATAGAACGGACTGTGTCGGTGCTCATCCACAGGAATGCTACCTTGAATACAACGAGGAAGCAGAAGCATGGCATTTCTTCTATGAGGCTATACAAGGGTTTGAATATGAGGAAGGGTACATCTACACCTTAAAAGTCAGTCTGCATGAACGACCTGAAGGGATTCAGGACGTAGGACGGTATGCGTACCGTCTTGTTGAAGTGATAAGTAAGGAAGAAGCACCCGTTGATGAAAGACCACCACGCAAACCAACGGAATAAGTCGTAAAACAAATGTGTTAGTTGCCTGATCATTTACCTACCGGCCTGGGAAAAAGCGGCTTTTACCCATTTATCAGTCCCCTGCTGTCAGGACACCGAAGCTTTAGCTCGGTGAGTATGTCAAAATTCTTTAATCTTCATCCCCTCACCCGTAGGGATTAGGAAACCTAACCCCTAATAGATAATCCACTGCCTAAAAACTTTGATAAGGATTTCGCAAAATCCATCTTATCAGAGTTAGAAAAAGAGA
>VXOP01000392.1:7398-7782 GCA_009839975.1 Candidatus Poribacteria bacterium | reverse complement strand
CTTTATAAAGGAACAACATTAGAGAATGACATTTACTTTAAAACAGCGGAATAGTGACACGCTGAGATGTCAAAGGTTAGCAACAGAACTTGCTATGAATAGTGAATTGAAAATAACGCCCAATATTCCTACATAGGACAAAAATAAACACGAAAACACCTTACATTCCTATCCCTATCTGTTATCTTTCAAAACTACTGACTTCAAAACGTTTCAGAACCTCCTCAGTATTAACTCTGGAAGTGTGTAAATAAATTGGTGGTTTTGATAATCTTACGCAATAAGTCGTTTTGAAACACACTTCCGCGTTTTCCGTGTTCTCCGCACAATCCGCGATTCTGACAAAAAAATGACAAAAACTTTACACACTTTTATAAAACTACT
>VXOP01000392.1:0-7388 GCA_009839975.1 Candidatus Poribacteria bacterium | reverse complement strand
CGAAATGTTCTCTGAAAGTGAAATTGACATGAAATAAAGAAGAATCCGCGTAATCAGTGATATCCGTCTATTCCGCGATTCTGACAAAAAGGTATAGAATTATGAAACGTTATCCTGAATATAAAGACAGTGGCGTGGAGTGGATTGGGGAGATACCAAAGGATTGGAATACTGTTCCGTTGACAAAGTATTTGGAATCTATAATTGATTACAGAGGCAGAACACCGGAAAAGACGGAGAGTGGTAGGTTTCTTGTTACTGCCAAAAACATAAAAGATGGTCAAATTGACTATGAAATTTCTCAGGAATTTACATCAGAAGATGAGTATCAAAGGTTAATGACCAGAGGTAGACCTGAAATAGGTGATGTGCTTTTCACAACAGAAGCTCCGTTGGGTGAAGTGGCAAATGTAGATGATGTTTCGATCGCTCTGGCACAGAGAATTATTAAATTTCGACCTAAATCAGATTTACTTAATCCTTATTTTCTGAAGTATTGGCTACTCTCGTATTCCTTTCAGTCTGATTTACAGCGATATGCAACAGGTTCAACAGCATAAGGCATCAAGGCAAGTAAACTCTGTTTGCTAAAACTCAATATACCCCCTCTTAAAGAACAAATCCAAATCGCCAACTACCTTAACCAAAAAACCCAACAAATTGACAATCTGATAGCCATAGAAAATCAAAAAATCCAACTCCTCAAAGAATACCGACAATCCCTCATCTCCGAAGCAGTAACAGGCAAGATAGATGTCCGAAAAGAACCATAGACCTCTTATCTTGAAAATCCTATAATCCTGAAAATCCTGGTTCAGACAAATTCAAGCACCCCAATTATCCTTGCATCTTAGCAAATAAAATGATACTATAATTGGAATGTCAACACAGTTCCATAAATAAGCGTTATAGTGGTATGTTTATCACATATCACACAGGAGAAAGTCATGCTTAAAAGAATACAATTACTAATATCGCTTCTAATGCTTATAATTCCAGCAATCGTCCTAAATGGATGTTATATTGAGACTGACGTTGGCAATGGCGAGTATATTGATCGTGAACCACCTGCTATCCCAAGAGGCGTAAGAACTATTACAGGTGATGGCTACGTTGATATTGAATGGTATCCCAATGCTGAATTTGATTTAGCGGGGTACATTGTTTGGCGGAGCACCAACAACAGAGACTTTGATGCAATCGCCGATTTACCGGAAGACATAACACAATACACTGATACAGATGTGCGAAATGGCAGAACATACTATTATGCAGTTTCCGCCTATGACTCCAATAATCCGTCAAATGAAAGCGATCTTAGTCCGGAAAATGCTTGGGATACCCCGCGTCCAGAAGGTAGAAATATCATATTAGAAGACTACAATTTTGAACCGGACCGAAGTGGGTTTGACTTTTCCAACTTCGGTAAAGGTACAATTGCTTGGGACGATAGAACAACTGATGTATATTTCGGTTTAGATACTGTGGTCAATGTTGCCTATCTCTATTCAGATAATGGAACTAAATTGCAGGATCTTGGCTTTCACGAAAGTTTTGATGGGATAGATTTTGTACCAACACAAGGATATACGTCCCCGTTTGTTGAACTCCTTGAAGGACATATATACGCAATTGTTACACCTGATAACAATTACGCGAAAATACATGTACGTAGACTTTCAGATTTTGATGTAGTCTTTGATTGGGCATATCAGACTGAACCGCGAAATACGCAATTAGCACCCGCATTACAACGTTAGTGTGATCAGATTTCCCTGAGGATTATTAGTGAAAAAATACGCATTTCTTTTGTGCTTCACGCTTCTTGCTTTATCTATTTTTCAAATTGAGGCATTATCGGTTGACCAAACAACGGAGACAAAGAGACGTTATCCGTATCCCCAAGAGAGTTCTGCTGCAACGGACACTGCTGCATCAGAAGAAAACTATCCCTTATTCCGCACACATAGAAAACAATACTATCCTGAACTCAGCACTCGCAAAGCGACAATACTGTCCGCAACAATGCCGGGTTTAGGACAGGCTTATGCCGATAACTATTTGAAGGCTACACTTTTTCTCGCCTCAGAAATTGGCGTCTTTTCTTATGCAAGTTATCATATTGCACGCTCGCTGCACTATAGAAACCACAACAAATTTAACACCGGTTTCTATGATGAAAGAGCTGGTGGTTTCTTGACCGATGATCAAGTCAAAGCGAGATCCGTTGACCACGCGATTCAAGGATCGCTTTTTGTAGTGGTTGGTATCGGCGTACATGTATGGAATATCATGGATGCCTCAAAAACTGCCGAAGCATATAATAATCGAAGAATATCAGTTCAGATGCAACAAACTAATAGTGGATCGCGCGCGCTTGTTTTCAATCTTATATTTTAAACGGGGATACTGTTCTGTCCAGTCTGATTTTGTAGGTCGGGTAGAGGGTAGCGAAACCCGACATCTGAGGCAAGAAAAAGGTACACGTCTCGTGCAAAAGTTTTAAACGGATCTACCTTTCTGGAGTTATGAGTGTGGCTTATCTGAGGTGTTGCTCCCGCATCATTCTGTTTATTACGGTTCTTTTTCTGATCCTAATAGATGTTTCAGGTAATGCACAACCTGCAAATAATACCTCTGCGAACACAAAAAACAGGGAAGTTGCACTTGTAGATGAAAAGGATATTTCTGCACCACACATCCGAGTTGGCGAAAAATTGACCTACAACATCAAGTTAGGATGGGTATCAATCGGTAAACGAACAGATCATGTTATTGAGAAAATGCCATTTAATGGACAGCAAGCATATAAGGTGCGATCTGAAGCGAGAACGAGTTCACTTGCAAAAGTTTACAGTTTCCGTAACCTTCAGTATACATATCTCAATGTAGATGGACTCAACCCTATCCATTTTAGAAATCAACTCAAAGATAGGAAATATACTGCCAAAGTAGGAATTGATTTTCGCGATGATGAAGCAGAATATCAGAAAATCTCACAATTAAATCCAAAATCTAAAGAGAAAACTGAGAAGGAAACGTTAGAGATACCGACAGGTACACAAGATGAACTTTCAATGATATACCTACTGAGACGCAAGCAATTGGTGCCTGGAACGACATATTTCTTCCCACTCATTAGTAAAGGTAAAGTACTAAAAGTTCGGCTGCAAGTCAAACGCGGAGAAACGATGAAGGTTAAAGGATTGGGACGTATAAGAACACTTGTGGTGCAGACCTCTGAAGGATCACGACTTTGGTTAACGGATGACCGACGGCATATTCCTGTAAGGATTGAAGCTGAAATGAAGATCGGTAAAATTAGAGCTAATCTGTCAAACATTGAACATATTAGGTAAAATGATCAGAAGGATTTTCTTTCGTGCTGGAACATATTAAAAAAACAAAAAAATATCAGACCCTGGTTGATCGCATCAAGAATGGAGAAAAACTTCCATACATACGAGGATTGTTGAACGCATCAATTGCTTACTTCTTGGCATCCTTAATGGAAGAATTCTACGATAAATCTTTCCTTTTCGTGTTTCCATCTCGTAGAGAGTCAGAACAGGTTTTGGAAGAAGTCCGCACATTCCATAATACACAGTCTGAATATAGGGCAACACAAGATATATCACATAGAAATTTTCTGCTGTTTCCAGCATGGCAAAATACACTGTTTGAGGGGGCAACACCGAGCAAGAACATATCAGTTGAAAGAATGCGTTGTCTGCACAGATTGATCTCAAAAGACTGTCAAACGGACGATGATAATTCTTTACCAAGCACATCTCACTGTGCAGTTTTTACGTCTATCCGATCAGTGCTGTATAAACTCGCTCCGAGGGAGATACTCACGGCAGCATGTCGCACCCTCAGAAAAGGCGATGAAATAGAATTTCACGAGTTTGTATCCTTCTTGATCCGTAGTGGTTATCGTCAAGTTGAACTGGTAGAAGTAAAAGGGGAATTTGCACATAGAGGGGATATCGTTGATGTCTTCCCCCTAACTTCAGACTCACCTGTTAGATTTGATTTTTTTGATGATGAGATTGATGATATACGTCTATTCGACACCACATCACAAGTCTCAATAGAGAGAGTATCTTCCATGGTCATTACCCCAGTGTCCGAAGTTTGTCCCGCCGACATCTCTATACCGCATTGGAAATCTGAGACAGAAAAATTGATGAATCAAATTGGACAATCCACGGAAACCATCAATCACATTAAAAATATCACACAGAAGTTAGAAGAAAACCTAAAAAGATCACAGATAGAGAGTTGGGATGTAATGGATGACCCTCCTCTTGACATCGATGGAATAGAGGCATTCTTACCAATGCTATATCCGAAAACAGATATGTTGACAGACTATCTCCCAAATGATACGATTGTTGTCTCGGTAGAACCACGTTGGCAAATCCGTGAAGTGGATCAGATGCGTGAGCAGCTACAGGAAATTACTGACACCAAACTATCAGAAGGTAAATTGATACCGCCTCTTGATAGCATATTATTAGAACCAGATATGCTTCAGTCTAAGTTTGATGATTATGCTAACATCACAATCTCTTTGGCATCCTCCGCCATAAACCGCAAGGATACTGCTAAAGATAGTATAGTAGCAGGCACTCTCCGAGTGCCGTCTCTTGATATAAACAGCGAGGATACTGCTAAAGACAGTCTATCTGTTGATGAATCTGAGATACATTTTGACATAAAATCGCTTGGTCTCGGCAAAGGCAACTACCAAATGGTGATTGACCATCTCAGCAGATGGACAAGAAAGGGTTATCTAATCAACGTTTTCTGTGAAACACCACAACAGGCAAAACGCGTTTCAGAAATCCTAATAGAACGTGATCTGCCGCCAGAATATACTTCGGTCACGGTAGGATACATCTCTGAAGGATTCTTGAGCGAATCTCTAAAGCTAATTGTTATCTCTGAAAATGAAATATTTGGTAATCGTCAACGACGTCCTTTGGTTAAGAAGAGAAACACAAACGGAGCACCGATCTTAAGCCTTGTTGATTTGAAAGTAGGAGACCATGTTGTTCATGTTTCCCACGGTATAGCAATTTACGAAGGTATCCGCAGAATTGATATAGATGAACAGGCGCAGGACTTTCTGGTTCTTAGATACAGGGAAGACGATGTGCTTTATGTGCCGACATATCAAGTAAACCTCGTCCAAAAGTATATCGGCAACAAAGATGAATCCTATTCACCAAAGATTGATTATCTCGGCGGCAAATCTTGGCAAACCAAGAAGGCACGGGCAAAAGCCGCTGTGGAGGAAATGGCAGCGGAACTTCTAAAACTATATGCTGCACGACACGCGAACACAGGTTTTAGTTTCCCCAGCGAAGTACCGTGGGAAGGAGAATTTGAGGCACTCTTTCCGTTCCAAGAGACTGAAGACCAACTACAAGCCATTGAAGATGTTAAAGCAGATATGGAAACAGAAAGACCGATGGATCGACTGATCTGTGGTGATGTCGGCTACGGTAAGACAGAGGTCGCTTTACGTGCTGCCTTTAAAGCTGTCATGGCTGAAAAACAGGTGGCAGTCCTTGTACCAACAACAATTCTCGCATTACAGCACTATGATACTTTTGAAAAACGGTTTAAACCTTTTCCTATCCATCTTGAAATGCTGAACCGTTTCAGAAGTCAGAAAGAAATTCGGACCATTAAAGAAAGACTCGCAGAGGGAACTTTAGATATTGTTATCGGCACGCATTCTCTGCTATCAAAAACTGTCTCGTTTCATAATCTCGGTTTACTTGTTGTTGACGAAGAGCACCGTTTCGGTGTAAAACATAAAGAAAAGATCAAGCAATTTAAAGAGACGGTTGATGTACTTACACTCACAGCAACCCCGATCCCAAGGACATTACACATGTCGCTCGTTGGTATTAGAGATTTTAGCATTATCAATACACCTCCTGCCAATAGATTACCAATTCAGACACATGTGATGCCTTATAGTCCGAAAGTAATTAAAGATGCCATCATAAACGAGTTGTCGCGTGATGGACAGATATTCTTTGTGCATAACCGTGTTCAGAATATAGCAATAATCGCCAAAACAATACAGGAACTTGTACCGAAGGCACGGGTCGCAATCGCACATGGACAGATGCCAGAACGGGAATTAGAGAATGTTATGTTAGAATTTGTCAGACACAAACATGATATACTCGTCTGTACTATGATCATTGAGTCCGGATTAGATATTCCGAATGTGAATACAATCATGATAAATAGAGCAGATGCGTTCGGTTTAGCACAGTTGTATCAGCTCCGTGGACGAGTCGGTCGCGCGGATGAACAGGCTTACGGTTATCTCTTTTACCCACAAGACAAAGCGATTACCGAAGGTGCACAGAAACGACTTCGCGTTATTGAAGAATTCACAGACCTCGGCTCCGGTTTCAAAATTGCATTAAGGGACTTGGAAATAAGAGGAGCTGGAAATATACTCGGCTCACAGCAACACGGACACATCACGAATGTTGGATATGAACTCTACTGTAAATTGCTGGATGATGCTGTGAAAAAACTAAAAGGTCAAAAGGTTGAAGACGAAATTGAGACCAGTATCAATCTACCGATCGACGCCTTTCTACCAGATGAATATATACCTGACAGCCGGCAAAAAGTATCTATCTATAAGAAAATGTCTGCAATAAAGTCTGAAATGGAAAAACGTGAATTGACAAATGAACTGATTGATAGATATGGTGCTTTGCCTGAACCTGTTGAGATGTTATTAGAAATATGCAGTATCAAATATCTTTGTCAAAGGTTAGGAATTACATCAATCGTTGCTGGTGGAAAACGCATAAAGGTGACATTTGATGACACAAATCCAAAAATTGACGTCGTACAATTTGTTGAAGCAGTTCAAGATAACCCGCAACTGGAGTTACGTCCACCCGCGCAACTCCTAATTAGTATAGAAGAAACGAATAGCAAAAAACTATTGAACGAACTGAAACAGAATCTTAATATGTTTAATGTATCAGATTGACAATAATTGAGCAATTACGAGGTCAGTTACCTCATAACAATTGAAAGGAGAATTTCAAAGTGAAAAAAATATTAATTGTCGCTACATTAATTGTAGTAACATGTCTACTCACTTGGTCACTTGTGCAATCCGACAACCATGAAGAGGCAGAAGTTGAAATAGACAAGAAGAGCATTATTATAGCCGAATATAAATGGAACGGTGAACTTCATCAGATTTCACTCGCTGAACTTGAAGCTGCAATCGCAGAATTACCGACCTATAGGCAACAAAACTATGCCAGTAAAAAAGGCAAAGCCGAATATCTAGAAACCTATATTGACGAAAAACTCAAACTGCTACAGGC
>VXOP01000147.1 GCA_009839975.1 Candidatus Poribacteria bacterium | reverse complement strand
TTTAATTTAACAATGGGAAGTCGGTATAAGAAATTGCTAATCAGAAAAGAACGCACCAGATACTTGTTATCTGCTCAAGGATTTTGTGTGCGCAAGACTTCTGAGGACAATTTTAACCTTATATTAACTACCCTCTTACCCCGATTTACTTTTGTTAATAATTCACTTTATAAGGTTCTTATTGCAGGATTTAGAAAACTGCGATATTTTTCTGCTCCCGCACTATGTCTTAGCAAGTGTCTTGACAAAGTGTCTCTTCGCGGGCTTTTGTTGTTGCATTGGGGATGTCCCGATGCTTGTCAATTTGGTATTTTCCCAAAGCGTGGTGTACTTGTGCCGTTCATAACCGGGGCAGAGGAGATTGCAGATCATGTTTCAACTTGATGTGAGAAGCAGCAATTTTCGCTAAGTTAATACGTTAATAGATGATAACATGTTTCTCAAAAAGTTATAAATTCTTAACTATAAGTATTATCCTTATACTTTGTCTTGTTGTTTTCGTTATCTGGAAATTCGTGATGCCACCATCTAAACAGCAACAAGGTGGACATTGGTACGGGGACGTATGGCACGACAAACCGCATACAGAGAACTCTGATCCTAAACCTGGAACAGATACCGATAGCGGAAAAATCACGTCAGAACAATAAGAAAGATTAGTTTATATGGAAATATAAAAGTTACCATAAATTCGGATATCCATAATGTGGATATCAAAGGAGAAATAATGAAGTCGTTGATACGAAATATTCTGGAATTTTTAGCCATTGCATTGATAGTACTAATAGTCATGAATCTTCTTGAAATTCCCTGGGTACCTGCACCCGTGGACGCGCAAGCGAGTGAAGAGGAGATATTATGGAAAGCAGTAGATATAGTTGTAAAAGGTGTAGCTATCATTATCGCCTATGTTGCCTACAGGAATAATAAGAAAACGGGGAAGATAAAATGCGACGAATGCAATAAGTCTATTTCTGCAGAGCAGGACCATGTCACGATCTGCGATGGGTGTGGAGAACTTTACCAAAATGCAAAATGTGATAGTTCGGACTCTGATGAAATAGCTAAACATAAAAAAACTACATGTTCTAAATGTAATACTGAATATCGCAAGTGTGGGACCATTGATGATGGTGAGCCTGGTAGTTTACACAAATGGCATCAAGATGGAAAATGTAAAAGTTCTGAGTCCGAGGATGATGAGGAATGTGGGAACGAAGAAGAGGATGATGAGGAATGTGGGAACGAAGAAGAGGATGATGAGGAATGTGGGAATGAAGAAGAGGATGATGAATCCTGAACCTATTGTGAAAGTGATATAGGATGCCACTGTACTAATTGCACCTGCACTGATTGTTCTAAATAACAGGATTTACGCATTTCTTCTTCAAGTTCCCTTGATAAGAAGGGATTTAGAAGGTTAAAAGAATGAAATAGTGACTTTTTTATCCCACCTTATCAAGTTAAAGGCGTAAGTTCTAAATTATTGTGGGGTGTGCATAATTATCTGACACATCAACCCAGAAAAGAAAAGGTATCAAGTGCCGGATGTTTTATAGAAATGCTGTTGTAGTTGTGTAGTGCACTGCGTCACATTGTATTTCTTGTACGACACACGCAGTGTTCCTACTACCTTTAAGAGCATATTTTACATCAGTATTATTCATGCACATCCCTCAAATAAAAAGTGGGAAAAACCTACTACGTCTACGTAGGAACTGCCAAAAACAGAAGCGATTACTACGGATATAGTTACTGGATTATGATGATCCTTGAATTCATAGAATGCTATACTCATTAGAAATATTCATGACATGCAATTACGGTTTAGTCTTCAAGATTTCCTAATCAGAGTTCGATTATTTTTTATAGGTCTTGTGAAGTCACGGATTAGTGTTGGTTTGTTGTGTATAATCTTCATGGTTCTCACCTTCTGGATACGTATTCAAGGCGTAGAACGTATCCCTAAGGGACAATTTACCGGAAAAGATGCTTACATCTATTATGAACAGGCACAGATCATTGCAGAACAATGGCACTTGCCTGCACGCGATATGCAAAGGTGGCTTCCAAACGGTAGAGATAATAGGCAGTTACTCTCACTCTATTCCTACACCACAGCGTATTTTCATAAAGTATTGCCGTGGGTTTCACTCTATCATATCCAGCTCTACGCACCTGTATTTTTTTTCATTATAGGGCTCGGTATTCTATTTTTCTTTTTCACTCATCTTTTTGGGGTCATCTTTTCATCAATAGTTACGCTACTTTTATCAACCCTCCCCGGAAGTATCAGTCGGAGTGCTGTCGGATTCGGAGATCGCGATGCATTGTGTTGGTTTTTAGGTGTTATCGTTATTATAAGTTATCTTTGGAAAGAACAAGTGCTTTATAACACACATGTTGAGGATGAGAGCGGGTTTAGCACTTGGCGTGAAGTCCTTGCAACTGCAATTGCTGGATTTACCGTTTTCCTCGGTGGACTTTCCTGGGAGGCTTTCGGTTTTTTTGTCATAATCATAATTGGTGCAGAACTTTGGAAATTCTGCACCACTGACACAGAAAAACACCTAAAAGCGTACCTGCTGTGGATGCTTATGTTTGTTCCGTGGTTATATCTGATCAGTCCCGCCTATCGGACCGGATACGGTTTTTCCACACATTTGTTCGAGCTAATGCTGGCACCTTCCTTAATGGTTTTTGCACTTCGGGGGGTGAGATTTCTTATCCTTCAATATGTTTCTCATATCCGTCCTCATGCACGAAAACTTGCATGGGGTCTAACACTTATTGGAACCGTCACAGGTGTCATTTATATTTTTTCCCAAGCACACACGTTTGAAACGACTGCCTTTGCATTCCGTGAAAGTCGTCTTATGCAGAACGTAACGGAGCTTGCAGACCCGTACTTTCGATATTGGACATGGAGATACGGTGCAGTTTTTATCTTAGGAAGTCTTGGATTAATAGCCGCATGTCACCAATTATGGAAAAGGAAAGCACTACCTTTAATACTAACACTTGTGTTTTTTACCAGCACAACCTTTTTTCGAGAACCACTCAGCGAATGGTTAAACCCCAATATATGTGATATATTCTTTGTGATTTCGTTAGGACTAGTGCCCATTTCAATTCTATTCATCCAAAAGGAGAACGGGGGAAGTCAACTTGTAACAATTGTAATGATCCTGTGGTTTTTCATTTGGGTGGGATTTGCAAGAAGTGGCAAAAGGTACGATTTCTTTATTGGCATACCCCTTGCGTACGGTACTGCTTGGTTACTCTGGTTTTCTCCCGCATACCTTATACAATGGCTTAAAGATAAAAAGATAGTTTACCCACATATCCGTGGCAAAGGCATTGCTGCAACCTTTGCGATCATTGTGCTTATACCTGTCCTCTTTTGGACACCCCTTGGTGGACATGCAACCCGCGCTGTTCGTGCAGCACAAATGAAAAATCCTACACCAGGTAAAGGAAGCACAGAACGAGCGTTAGTGTGGATGCAAACTATGCTTCCATCAGACTCTGTTGTTGCTGCCAACTGGGCGTACGGTAGCCAACTGAATAGTCTTGCTGGTGTTAGAACCATCACTGATCCTGACCACTACTTACCACATTGGATACATCTCTATTACCGACATGTCTTTTGCGGACAAACCGAACGCGAAGCACTGGAGTTCTTGAAAACACACCAAGCAACGCACCTTATGCTAGCGGACTGGAGAATCCTCTCCCAAGCAGATGCATATTCATTCGTCGGTAGTAACGAGATAAACGACAGGTACTTTAGATGCTATAAACTTGAGCGTACAGAAACTCCTATTGGTACTCCCTACCGGATGGTACCGGAAAGACAAAACACACCTTTAGATTCTATTGATATTGAAAGTATTGATGCTGAAACTTTATCTATAAAAGCACAGTTCAAAAATGGAACGCGTGCCCAGAAAATCCTCAACTTGCCAAATACATCAACGTCAGTAGATATACAAATCGGTGGACTCGTTTTATTTTTTGATAATAATAGTCGAATTCGTAATGCCTATTACATTCCACCACTTGGATGGAACAGTCTCGCTGTCAAGTTATTTTTCCGGGGTGAACACTCCAAAGCATTTCTCCCTATCTATCCAATTGAAGATGAAGAAAGCAAAAAAATAATGATATGGGAAATTAAATATCCTCCAGACATAGAAGTTGATGAAAAATACCTTTCAACTCAATCGGAGGACATTCATGATGAATAAACCTGTTAGCGTCTCTGTTGTCATGCCGTGTCTCAACGAAGAAGAAACACTTGGCATTTGTATTGAGAAAGCGCAAAGTACCCTGGAAGCATTAGGAATGCAAGGAGAGATTATTGTCGCAGACAATGGTTCTACCGATAACTCTGTTGCAATCGCTGAGGACCTCGGTGCCTGCGTAGTTCATCAACAGAAGCGCGGCTACGGTGCTGCTTATCTTGCAGGCTTTGCTGCTGCAAAGGGACAATACATCGTGATGGGAGATTCTGATGATACCTACGACTTCACAGATTTAGAAAGATTCATAACACCGCTCCAAAATGGATACGACTTTGTTATCGGAAATCGGTTTAAAGGTGAGATTCTTCCAGGGGCAATGCCGTGGGCAAGACGTTATATTGGAAACCCGATCCTATCAGGAATGCTTCGTATCCTTTTCGGTACTTACATATCAGACTCACACTGCGGGATGCGATCATTTACTGCCGAAGCATATAAACGGATGGATTTGAAAACGACCGGCATGGAATTCGCCTCTGAAATGGTCATCAGAGCAGTACAGTCCGAGCTGAAAATACTTGAAATTCCCATCACCTATCACCCCCGTGGTGGAGAGTCAAAACTCAACGCTATTCGGGACGCATGGCGACATATCAGATTTATGCTGAAACATAAATTCTCCAAACAGACTACACATGATAAGCAATCCACACCTCCCACAGATACCCAAGAAACCGATAGATCGCCTCCTTGAACGGCTACGGTTCAACAAAGCCAAAACCTACATTCCTAAAGACACACGTCTGTTAGATATCGGAGCAGGCGACGGTTCCTTTCTACGTTTCCTCAACGGACACATTCTATCAGGTGTTGGTATAGACCCACTAATCACAACTACCATAAAGACTAAGTCTTATACGCTTCTACCTGGTTCCTTCCCGAAGGATTATCATACGGATGAACGTTTTGATGTCATAACCCTTCTCGCGGTCGTTGAACATATTCCTGAAAACGAACTGCATAAAGTAGCGGATGCCTGTTGGAACTATCTAACGCCTTATGGACGCGTCATTATCACCGTACCCCATCCGTTTGTAGATAAGATCTTGGATGTTTTAAAGTTTTTCAGAATCATTAAGGGACTTTCTCTTGAGGAACATCACGGGTTTAACCCTGAAGTCTTGCCAGATATTTTCAACCGATGGAAATTGTGCAAAAAGGAACGTTGGGAATTCGGATGTAATTACTTATTCATATTTGAAATAGGTCTCTAATTCTGTCAGAATCGCGTCAAATATATAGCTGACGCGGATAGGGTTCTTGCACATATCAGGGTTACTTTCACAGTCTTAAACATATTGGGGGATGGATTTAAGCATTAAACTTCATATTCTGGGTTTTCCACGGTTCAGACAGTTATTTTGTCAGAATCGCGGATTACGCGGAGAACACGGAAGACGCGGAAGGTGATCTTGCACATATCAAGGTTACTTTCACAGGCATTTAAAGAATGGGGATGTTAGCAAATCTCTTTCCATATATTCTGCGTTCTCTGTATAATCCGTGGGGCAGACAGTTAAGAAAACGTTCAGTTACCATTCTTTAGTCCCGTAGGGACGATATGTTTATAGAAAACGTAAGGTTATCTCTCTTCAGTCCCGTAGGGACGATATGTTTATGGCAAGTATAGAAATGTATCCCACCTTTGTTTAACAGTGTTACCCGTCCTGTCATAGCAAGCATTGCGTATACAACTTGTGAAAAATTGAGGTAGTGTCGTTGTAGAAAAATCTGTTGAAAAAACTGCTAAAAGTGCTATAATTTTTTGCATGGGTGATTGTCCTTTTAAAGTTATTCATTGGTTTTCTATAACTTTAGGATATCTGCCCAATTTATTCAACTATTTTTGGCGAAGGTATTGACTGTTGCCTTTATATCAAAACTCGTCAAACGCACTTAAACATAACATAAGCCATTCTGTTTATTCCTAAGAATCTGTTTGTACCCTAAAACATAAGGAGAAAAATCGTAATGAAAAAACAGATTACTTACCTAATCATAGTACTTGTTGCTGTTCTGACAAGTGTTGCTTTCTATATGAACATCAGTCATAAGAATAAAGAAAAGTTATTAGATCGTATTCCTGTTTCTAAACCACATCAGCATGTCTCTTCCAATGGAAAAGTTATAGAACATATACATAGACAGATCACACCGCCTGTTGTGAATGTGAAAACAACCGATAACGAGACCGAAATATCAAAGCATCCGATACTCCGTATCTGGGAAAACCTGGACCTTACTACCATCAGGAGAAAATACCAACCATACACTGTTTCTGAGATAATGGACAAATGGGAGGAAAAGTATATTAATTTTGAGTATCCACCCTATGATAATATAGCACAACATAGATTAGCCCAACTGGAGAAATACTGGCCGAAAGAGAAATGGCTTCAACACCTAATGGATTTAGGTCATCCCCTCCATGATGTTTCCTCTTATAAATTAGCATCAGATCTTCAGGGACAGTCTCTGTTTATATATAAACGTGATTACGATAATCCGACAACAAGAAGTGATACTCTTGATGCATTCAATTTACCTATAGATGCAACCTGGCAGGAAGTTGAAGATCTTAATATCAAGTTTAATATTGTTGCCCGAATCAAAAAGCTACGGGCAAAGGAAGCAGATCCTTCAGTTTACGGTGGAGTCACTAATCTCCAAGGTGTTTTCACGCCGTTTTCACCGAATACGGTGTATGTACATGTTTCAGACGATAAGCCGCTATCAACTTTTACGGGTGTGATGTTATCTGAACAACAGAAAGAGGATCTAAGGATATATGGAGTTGCACCGAAGGGTGTTACCGTTGTCTATACGGATAAAGATGGGAACCCATTGCCTGCTGATGAAAGACCTCGTTTTTTTGAACGCCGGATGGCAGTTCTTGAAGCGGCAGAGAAGCATATTGAACAGATGATTGTTGATCATGACGCTATCTTTAAAACGTTGTCAGAACAACCGCAAAAAGAAACACAGAAGGAACAGACTGTCCCTTCACATCAATCACAACCAAACCGAAGCGTGATACCTGAGTTTGAAGATACTAAACGTCGTTCTGTCATACCCATGCAAAAACGCAACATTCCTCCTGAAATGTTGCCACCTATCCCACCCTCTCGTGCAAACATTCAACAGTGGTTTGAAATATTACAAGAACTGCATGGAGGTGAATTGCCAAAAGACTTACGTGTGCTACAAGAAGTCGTCAATGAACTTGAGGCAATTAGACGAGTTGGAGAAAAGAAGTTGCCCCCGCGTGGTACCCCGCCAGTCCGGCGTCCACCAGATCCTGTTGCACCACCACCTCAGTAGCAATCGAACGGAGCAACAATGTGTCGTAAAATCATAGTTTTTTCCTTTTTCTTTTGTGTATTTATTGGTGGACTGCTTCTATTGCGGCAATATTTGCAGAGATAGCAGATATGGATACACTACATAAAGGAACAAAGCTCTCAGCGCGTTATTGGGTAGATAGGTGTCAATG
>VXOP01000387.1 GCA_009839975.1 Candidatus Poribacteria bacterium | reverse complement strand
CAATCGGTCGTTGCTCCCATTCTTCGGTGTATTGGATGCCGTTCTTCAATGCATTTTCAGCAGCTGCCATGTCCTCGTTCAGAAAGAAGTGTTCTGCGAGTCTGAGGTAGACTTTTTTGTTGCCGTGTTTGTATACAGATGCTTTTTTGTAGTTCTCAATCGCTGCAGCTTCATTACCTTCTGTCTCATAAAGTGTTGCGAGTTTTATGTAAGATTCAAAGTCATCGGGTGCTGCTTTCACAATTCGTTCATAGAGTTCTATTGCTTCCTCTATTTTTTCTTGTTCCACCAACTCCTCTGCCATTTCGACGAATTCTTGGACTATTGTTCGATTCGTTTCGGTGTCTTGTGCATCGAGTTCTGCTATGAAAGTGCCTAATGTAATTAACATGAGAACGACTAAGAAAAAAGATAATTTCGGACATGTCATTGAAAGATACCTCCTATTGGTGTTAAGTAATTCAGAGAGTTTATCCACATCACCGTTTCGGTGAAATGCAAATACAAAGTGAATTCGGTGATGATTTTGGTTGCTCCACAAGCATGTTCCTCCGCAGGTGATACTATTTCAAAATAACCATTTTACGCAGAAATGAAACTGTATCTGCTTGCAGGTGATAATAGTAAACACCGCTTGCAGTCCGTTCTCCTAAACCATTACGTCCATCCCAATACGCCGCACGGTCTCTGTCCGTGTAATAGCCTGCAGAACGATGCCCAAGTACAAGTGTGCGAATTATGCTACCGCTCATATCATAAATCGTAATCTGAACATCGCTGGCGTTTGCCAACTGATACGGTATCCACGTTTCCGGGTTAAACGGATTTGGGTAGTTTGGCAGCAACGCAGTTGTTTCTGGACGTAGTGATAGTAAGAGATTCTGTAGCGCACGGATGCCTTTGCGGAAGGCAGCACTGCCATCGTTAGCTTGTATTGCTTGTGTCAGCAAACTCTGAATTTGGTCGGCAGTGATCCTGTTGGTACCCGGTGCAGCGATGTCTTCTTCATTGAGATGACTCGCAACTGCTACTATATCTAAAATGTTGACAACACCATCACCGTTGACATCTGCTCGCTCGATTGCCGTGTCAAACGCAGCAACGAGGACAAGATCAAGTATGTTGATCTTACCGTCTTCGTTGACATCTGATTTAGAATAGACCGTACCATCATCTACTTTGAAACGGACGATTTCGGTGAAATTCAACCGCACACCGTTGCCTGCTTTATCTCTCAAACCCATATAAGCAAGTCCCCATGTGCCTGGTACACTACCGACCGGTAAAACAATTCTTTGGTGGTATTCCTTAAAGATTGTGGGATCACCAGGAAAATACATGTCTCGATATCCCTCAGGATAGTGCCAAAAATTATGATTTACACCGTGGGGATCCCTTAAATCCATACTAGCGTAATCATAACCGCTGATATTATCTTTAATCCAAAAGGAGATATCAACTACCGTTTCGCCATTCGGTTCTTCTGGTATCGTAGGTTCAGCTTTGATAGTGATGCGGTTAACATCTAAAACGGGCGGTTCATAGTCTGGATTTTCTGTTTTTATCTCAATAGTTTTGGGTGCCTCGTCTTTTGGACTATCTGTGAAGTAAATTCTTGCTCTATTCAAGGCGATATCCCTCATGCCGACGTGATTAAGGCTATAAACACTACTTGGCATATATTCAGGGAAGTTAAATTTGACAACCGCTCTATTTATTTCATTATCATAACCACCATAGTTAAATTTTGAATGCGTCTCTCTAAAAGTGTCATTTAATGCGGCGTCAACACTTCCCATTCCTGATTTCTCTATTACTTCCCAACTTGCTGTCAGGACTTGATACGGTTTTCCATCGGATGTAGTTGCTTTAGACAATGAAAGCTGCATTGAATTTGGAACATATTTAGGTGCTTCACAATCTTCCAGCGGATTATCAATATAGAGCTTCCATCCATAGTCAGTTTGTGATCCATGTCGTTCATTGCCATGAACATCGCTGAGACTGATTGAATCTGGTGCCCAGTATCCATTCGGTGCAAAACGTGATAATTTAGCGTGTCCTCTAAAGACATGTCCGACAGGGATCCGCTTTCCCTGAGAATCTATTGGAACGAGGTAAACTTCAAAATATGTGTCTTTTTTACTGTAAATTCTTATGTATGATCCTGTGGCAGAATCCAATTCACCCTCTCTGTGAATTTCCAACTCAATCGTTATCTGCTTATCTTCCTCGGGTTCACCTTCAACCTGTATAGCGATTCGTATTATCCGTCCCGGATATATGTAGTCAGGATATAAGTTGTATACCTCAAATGTTAAATCTTCGCGTATTTGTGAAATATAACGTGTACCGTGCATAATGCGATTTTGGATGAATTCATATTTCGCTGGGGCACGAGAACGGAGTTTATCAGGACGAACGATGTAAAAACTGATACTTTCTGCCATATCTTCATCTGGATTTATACCGTGTGCATAAGCAGATACAAACTCGGTCTGTTTAGTTGTTGACCAACCATTAACATCGTCTGGGTTTCTGTACCACCCTCCGAGTTCAATCCAATCCTGTTTCAGTTGTTCGTCAAAAAGGTGTGCCCACAAAAAATGTGCCTTTTCATGCAAAATTAGACGGTGGATAGAGTCATATCCTGCTCCCTTAAACGCAGACTCCATAAATTCAATGTATTCCGCGGTTACCCATGCGACGGCAGCCGCCTGTGGATAACGGGGATGCACTGTTCCATCCAAACGTCTAACCAAATATTTCAGTCCAGGTGTTTTGAGCATACCTTGTGGATATTCCTCAAACATTGAAATTAGAGCCAAAAGTTCTTCATTCTTGAATTCCATAAAACGTCCAGCATCTTCCCATGTCGTGAACTGTGTCAGTTTCTTATAGTCCGGCACATTAACACTAACAGCGAATCGTTTTTGCAATATTCGTTCAATTGCCTCTCTATCTTCGCCATTGTCTGTTACGAACCGAACAACTGCACGATGGAGTCTTTTAGAAAAATATCTACCCCGAACACCTTCGATTTCTGCCAATAACGGTTTGGCATAAGTAAAAGCCTCTTCGGCAACAGTGACAAACATTGTGTCCCCTTGAAAATCAATTTCAATGTCGTCTTTGATGTGACTGTCACTGAGTTTCCAAAATGAAACGGGATGGTTTCTATGCTGTGGAATAGATTCAAATGTTTGCAACAGTTTGTATGCATGTGCACCGCTCCATTCAGTTCCGATATGAACGGAATATCGCTTCATCAACCATAATGATGCACTATGTGATGAAATTTCAAACGGTTCATCAAATATGGTTACGTGTACAGGTTCAACTACGGTAACACTCTCCTGTCCTTCAGGTGTTTCATCTATTTCCCATTGGTAGTCAAAAGCGGCACTTTGAGAAACAGTAGCACACAAAAAGATAAATAAGATCGAAGCAGAGAGAATAGTTTTCATGATGTATTCCTTTCTCAAGATTGATTTCAATGGTATTCGATCTGTTATCAGTATTTATGCACATCCCTCACATAATTCTAAGCATTACTATAGTGGTGTATATAGTTCTGGCTTTAGTAAACCCGATAGTATTCAGAGTAGGAGGTGTTTAAACATAGAGAATAGATGTTCAAGCTATAGTTTTTTTAACTAACCAAGCTAATTCTGCCATCTAAGATAGCAGTTAACTGATGCCGTAGTTGTTGTGGATCTTTACACTCATGGAATCGCCATGGTCCACGTTGTTCTGGTTCTCCGAGTTTTTCTCGATTCCAGTTGTTTACCGCATAAACCCATCGGTTGGCACCCGCATGCTTCGCGCGAGTCTGCTCTGGAGCGTAGCCTTTGGTTTCTAAAAGCAGATTGACTCCGTTTTGAAGTCTCACTATAAAATCAGGTTCGTAGTGATGTGTAATTCCAAGGTACTCATAAGGTATAGTCAACCCAAGATGGTCATTCCTAACATAAGACTTTACTGCATTGGATTCTTCTAACCAAAAACATGCTGAACGTTCCCATTTCTCCGTATCTAATACAACTTGATTTACTTGGCTACGTTGTGTCCCATGGCACGCGCGGGTAGTGAAGAAATCCACAGCTGCAGATGTTCCAACTGATTTGTAGCGATTCAGGATAGGCAGTAGGGGTGTTTCACCTTCTGTCTCGTCAGGTTGAATTTCTGCTAAAAGTCGCTCAACAATTAGAGTTACATATTTTTCAAGTCCGAGTTCACACCTATTACGATTACGGAAATCTACCTTTGTCTCAATATAATCATCAACAAACTTGAACACTTGCGGAAATAACCTATGACGTGATCTCAGTCTGAGTCCGGGATTGCTCTGAGGATCAGGTGCGGTTTCACTATCACCGACTAATCTCCAAACAATTTGTCCAGCAATTTCAAATTTAATTGTCTGAATGTGTGTCGTCTTATAATATTCTTGTCGATCCTGCAAGGTGAATTCACCAGGACCTAAAGTGGTAGATTGTCCAACTTGATAACCGACTGCAGCTTTAACAAAGACATCTGTAGGTGTGTTTTCTAAATCAAGACGAAGCGGTTCCATGGATTTGATGTCTGCTTTAATTTCATTTTTTTTGAGTGCAAAGGCGTATCCTTCCACAACCGGAAATCTGATCTCAAAATGATTCCTACCTGGGATTGAACGGACATGATTTTTAGGTCTATCTTCTGGTTGGGGTGTCTTGGCGCGTCTACCTCTGAATGGGATAACTGAAAATGGAATCCCGTAAACATCAACATATTCCTCGGTTAGCAATCCTGTTTCTGGGTCTGGTGTATAATTCATTCTACGTAACCCCCTCCCTACGACTTGTTCACAGAGAAGCTGACTGGTAAAAGCACGTAATCCAAAAATATGTGTTACATTGTTTGCATCCCATCCTTCGTTAAGCATTGCGACTGAGACAACGCATCTTATCTGTGCTCCAGGCTTCCCGGGTTTTCCTATCGTTGCTACAATTTCTCTGAGTGCCTCCGCGGCTTGTGATGAGCTCTGATTCGGATCTCCGCTTTCCGCTTGTGCCAACATCTTACTGTCTATGCGCAGTGTCCGTTTTACGTCTTCAGTATTAGAAAAAAACTCGGGAAAGACGGATCCTTGTCCGTAAACAATCTTTGTCTTTTTCTTCCCCTTTCCACTGATATTGTTTTCGTCAACATCCTCAACCACACGTTCCCCGGAAATCTTTTGGTAAAAATACTCTGCAATATCAGTGTTATCGCAAACAACAATCATTACTGGCGGTGTTTTATCCTGTGCATTCGATGCTTCTTCAATATATCCAAAACGTTCCGTCCACTGACTTGCAAGTGTCCCCAGTGCATCTTCTGCTTCTCGGTAGACGACTTCCGGTTTTGGTTTTCGCGCTCTGCCGGGTAATCTTTCTGCTGGTAAAATTGCATCATTAATTGTTTTCCACAAGCGAAAGAATTTCGGCTCTGGTCTTCCGGTATTGTCACTCACTGGAAGTCGCGGAATCTTTGTAATACCACTCTCAATTGCGTCAACCAATCCAAAATCACTCACAAGCCACGGAAAGGGTGAACCCTCACGGTAACCGCTTCCTTTAATGTAGAACGGTGTCGCTGAAAGGTCAACACAGAATTTGATACCACACCCGAGGTTAATCTTGTCCAAGCCTTCCACCCATACCGTTGCATCTTGTCGTTCTCTCTTTTCATCAGCGGAGAGTTTCTCCTGAGTCGGTGCAGGACGATAGGCGTGATGTCCCTCATCGTTTAGTACCATAATTGGCGCGTGATCATGAAGTTCTCCTAACACACGTTTGGCAAAAACGTCCGGTGTTTCCTCACCTTTATTGACAACAGCGTATGTCTTTCCGCCTTCACTTTTTTCGGATTCAGGTGCAAATTGATGCCAATTGGTAATCAACACTTTACCACTATTGAGCAACGGACGGAGTTTTGTCGGGATGAGTTCAAATTCATCGTAATAGTTGTCAGATGAGTCTGGACGCAAAACCTGCAACCGTTGCTTAATTGTAAGGTTTGGACAGACAATGAGAGATGCCGCGGGAAAACGTTCATCAGATGGCACTTTACCACGGTTGCAAAATGCCCACGCGATGAGCATTGCCATAACAACAGTCTTACCGCTACCAGTTGCCATTTTACAACCGTAACGTATCAAATCTGGAATGTCGGGATCGTTGGAATCAACTAATTTGGCAAGATCATCTTTGGAAAATTTGGGATTAAACCGCGGTCCCTTTTCCCTTTGAAGTATCTCAACGAGATAGATGATTGTTTCTACTGCTTCGCGTTGACAGAAAAAGAGCCGTCTTAACAGGTCTTCGCGTCCCCAATGTCTAAGCAATTCTTTTGTTACATTCGTAGCACTTTCGTATTTTGCGTTGCGCCACCGTCGGACATCATCGCGGAGTGCGTTCACTAACGGTAAATCATCGCGTTGTTCTTCTTGGAAGAGGTTGAGTTGTTCGCTACCGGTACGTTCTGTTTTGTACCAGTATCCTGCGTCGCGCCGTCCCGGATTCTTGGAAGGCTCGCCAGTTTGTGGGTCGTAAAACCAGTGTGCAGTGGGTTCTTCGTAGGGACTGCACAAGATAGGTTTTTCTACGGGTTGGATTGGGAGTTTTTGTTGGTCTTGATTCATGAAGATTCCTCGTTTTCTGTGTTAGTAGTCTTTTTCTGTGCTTTCCATTCTTTAACAAAATTGGGATCGTGTTTTTGCAATAACTCTAAACATTGATCTTCTACCTCTGGCATTTTACCTGCTGCCTGGTGAGTCAGAATTTCCTTTACACCTATAGGTTCATTGAAAATATCAAAGAGCCTTGCTAAGTTTTTTAGGGCTTGATCTTCGTCTGATCTAACATCTAAATGAGGTATAGTCCTCCTTAATATAGAAGCGGATTCTCTCTTATTCAATTTGATACTAACGTAGGCAAGTGAAAATACTGTCCAAGTTAAGTAAGTATCCTTATGCTCTGAATTTTCTGTCAGCAAACGGTTCAGAAATTTCATTAGACCTTCGTAGGTTTCTGGTGTTTCTACTCCACTCAGAATGGATATAGAGTTGCGCAAGGGTCTCTGTCCAATTGCAGCAGTAGTGTTTGAATTGAGATCAATTGCTGAATTTAAGAGTTGCAGCAAAGGTGCCACCAATGGTGGAGATTTCTGAGCTAAGACTTCCGCAGCTTTATGTTTGACTGCAAGAAGATATTTCTTATCGTCAAACACATCAAAAAGGGCTTCTTCTGAAGTTTCCTTAAGAGCTTTCTCTCTGCGCGCCTTATTTTCCCTGGGAAAACCAAGTTCACTGCCAAAGTCGGGTTGAAAAGTAGCCTCCAACATAGAGGCAGCTTGTTCTTTTCGCAATAACCTTAGTTGATCCTTTAGTATGTCTACTTGTTCTACAGATTCCTTAAATCTTGTGAGACTTTTTTCAACCCTATCTGCTATCAATTGATTTGCTTTCATACTAAGCCAGAACCAAAAAACAGCAGCAACGCCTAAAAGAATCACGACAAAAGTTCCTAATATAACCGTGAACCAATTACTCCAAGATTTTAGCCATTCATCATTAGCATCCCTCAATTTCCTTTCAAATTTACCAAATTCCGCATTAGCAAGTTTCGCTTGTGCTTCAGCGAGTTTTGCTGCTAACTCCATCTTCTCAACATTTTCTACTGTTCGGAGTTGAGTTTGGATTTCCGAGATTTGTTTTTTGAGTGATTCAATTTCCTGTTGTAACGCATTTTGATTCTGCTGTGCAAATGAAGGTAAAATAACAACTGATAGTAAGTCGATTAACAGTAGATAGGATATAAATTTTTTCATTTTTCTATCTATCCTGTGAA
>VXOP01000347.1 GCA_009839975.1 Candidatus Poribacteria bacterium | reverse complement strand
CAACACCAGCATTGAAAATATAACATCGATATATCTAATATGCATTTTTTCCTCCATAGAATTATAAGATTTTACTTGAACTATACCTGAGACTATTATATCATGAAATTAACAATTTCAAACGTAAAAGAGGCTTGCATGCGTATTCTGCATACTGCCGATTGGCATATCGGACAAAGGTTACACGAACGTCAACGAATTGATGAACACAAAGAATTCCTCAATTGGCTACTGAATACTATCCAGGAACAGAAGGTTGATCTCCTCCTTGTTTCTGGTGATATTTTTGACACAGCACTCCCCTCCGCAGAAGCAACCAATCTGTATTACAGTTTCCTCTTCCGACTTTTCAATGAAACCGATGCTTATACGGTGATAATAGCAGGTAACCATGATTCGCCACGACACTTAGATGCCCCAAAAGAGTTCCTCAAGATGGGAAGAATCCATGTCGTCGGACTAACACATGATCCTGCTGAATGTGTTGTTGAAATTCCACCAGATAATCCTCAGATTGCAATCGCTGCAGTCCCATACCTCTCCGAGAACGAACTCCCACATGTATCCTTTGAATCCGATATAAAAAAACAGGAACGTTACCGTGAACGGCTTAAATCATTCTATCACGATTGTGTCTCTAACATGCCAGAAAATATACCTAAAATCTTGATGGGACACCTATTTGTTCAAGGTGGAAGCGTCGGAGATTCAGAAAGAAACATTCAGATTGGTGGTGCCACTGCAATTGAAGCCAACGACTTTCCTGACAATGTAGATTATGTCGCACTCGGACACCTTCACAGACCACAAAGTATTAAAGGAAAAGAGTATCCTATACAATATGCTGGATCACCGATACCACTGAGATTCAATGAAGCAAGTTATGAGAAGAAAGCCTTTCTTCTGGAATTTTCTGAAGATAACAACTTGATACGAAACGATGAAATTAATATCCCCATTTTCAAAGAACTGATAACGCTTGAAGGTGATGAAAACCATATACTGTCACAAGCTATGTTAGGAAATTGGGATGGAAAGTATATCCAAGTAAAGTTGAAATTAGATAGTGTACGGACAGGTGTTGCAGACGAAATAAGGAAGGTATTTAGTGATCGAGGTGGAGACGTCCTTACCGTTGAACTCCAGATGCAGAATGAAGGTGAAAGACCGAACATAGACGTAGAAGATATGAAACAACCTGAAGAGCTGTTTGATCAATTCTACCAGACAGAATTCGGTCAACCTCCAGACAATATGCTAAAACAGACTTTTTCTGAGTTAATGGAGATGGTTGAGGATAGATAGATGAAGTTATGTAAACTGAAACTCAAAAACCTAAATAGTTTCAATGATGAAATTGAATTAGATTTTGAAAAACCACCTTTAGATGACGCTTCCCTCGTCGCGATAACCGGTCCTACAGGTGCGGGGAAATCAACACTCTTAGATGCAATCTGTGTTGCCCTTTACGGTAAAACACCTCGCCTGAGTGGAAACAAAAACCAACATGCAAGTCATCTTGTCAGTCATGGTGAAACTGAAGGTTTTGCAGAGATAGAATTCCTTGTAAATGACACACGTTTTCACGCAACATGGTCCATTAAAAAAAGAAAATCAAATAATGACATAAACGTTAAGTTATATAATTTAGATGATAATAGACTCATCAGCGATAGGTTATCAAGGAGGGGGAAATCTCTCAATTCAAGTGAAAAAACTGTTGAGGAAGAGGTCGCCTCACTCTTCGGTCTCGACTATGATGCATTCAAACGTTCCGTAATGCTTGCACAGGGGGAGTTCGCAGCATTCTTGAAAGCTGAGAAAGAGGTTAGAAGAGAAATCTTAGAAACAACTGCTGATATTCATGTTTACGATACATTGAGAGAGAAATTAAACGATAAAGTTAAATCTGTTTCAGAAGTTTATGAAAACATTAGCAAGGACTTAGAACGGATAGGTGAAGTATCTGAAGAATTGGTAAAACAGGAAAATGATAAACTGAATACATTAGATAAAGAAGTAAAGGAATTGGGAAAAGCGCATGAGGAAATCTCAAAAGAAAAAGTGATAGAGATTCAACGAAAAGACAACTACCAAGAACTTCAAGAATCAGAAGAACAGTTGGATGAACTAAATGAGCAACAAACCGACATAACAGATCTTAAACAGGAATTGGAACGTGCTAATCAAGCAAATCAACTGCTCCCTGAAAAACAGTCTTTTGACAACGCAAATTCAGATCTTGATAAAGCAACACACTCTTTACAACAAAACGAATCTCAACTTGCAGAGGAAAAGCAACGTAATAAGAAGCTGCAAAAAAACTGTGAAGAGAGAGAGAAAGACTATAATGCAGCAGTAACAGAGAAGAATGATAAAATGCAGATTTACGCTGAAGCAAAAATATATCTTGAACTCGCTTCTGAAAAGTTTGATGAAGTAGAAGACCGACGACCTAAGATGGAAGAGTTGGAGAGAGACATCGCTACTGCCACAGAAGAACTAAATCAACAAACATCACAACGAAATGAACTCAATACGGATATTAGCGATATTCAAGCATTCTTAAATCAGAATCCGCTTCCGCCAGACCGCAACCAACGTCAAGTAAAGTTAACAACACTCTTAACTGAACTTAAGACGTATGAACAACAACTGAATGTAAAGAACACATCACATTCTGAATATGTGAAGAAAATAAAACAGATTGAGGGAACAGGCAGCGATTATTCTAAAGAATTGGAAATACTTCAAGACAGAGAAAACAAACTTACCAAGACCCGTAATATAACTGATCAGAAATATGAGACACTTCAAAATGAAGGTTCCCTTGACGATTGGCAGGAACAAAAGGATAATTCCATAAAAGGTCAACCCATCGCACAACGTTATGAATCTTTGATGGAACAAGTAAATGATGAACAGAGGGATGTGACTGAACTTGAGAGTAAATTAGACACAATTGAGGATACGATTGCTGATCTTGAGAAACAGCATGCAAAACAGACCCAGTTGTGTAAACGTACAGATGCCGAAGTTAAGAAATTAGAAGCCGATGAAGAATTAGCAAAACTGGCAGAGCCAGTAAGCCAACTTCGACAGCAATTAGAGGCAGGAGAACCGTGCCTCGTATGCGGTTCTACTGAACATCCTTATGCAGATATGGTAGAAATTGACAGTCATGAATTTCTTGAAACTATACAGAATCAATTGAAGATTGCGCGAGAAACAGCAGATGAAGCAGTAAGAGAACGACAAAAATTAGAACAAGATCAAGTAAGTTATCAACGAGATCACACAAACACAATACAACAAATTGAAACTTGCAAGTCTAATATCAAAAAACTGAATTCTGAGATTGATAACACCAAGACTGATTGGCATGCAATATATCAGGAAACTGACATTTCATCAGATACGGCGCATGAACAGTATGAAGAAGCAGACACAGCAATCAATAACCTCAATACTGCACTTAATGACTATAATGCAGCTGTCAGTGATTTAGCAGAGATTACTCAAAAACGAGAAACCTGTGATGCCAATCTCAAACGAGAGAAGCAGACATTAGATGAAACAAAACAGCAGTTAACCTCAGCAGAGTCAGACATGGAAGACTTAAAGTCAGATATATCTGAGAAAGAGAAACTTTATTGGGAATCTATGCCTTCAGCATTCCATGGCGACACACCAGACAATGCATTTCGGCAATTTAGTGAAAAAATTGATGAAGTTGAAAGACGTGAAACAGAACTAAGCACGAAGAACAATAGACTGGACGTGGTAAAAACCGGAATCCAGAGTAATGAAAGTCAACTTGAAGGACTCCATGAACGGCATAAAGAACAAAATGAAGAAATTGACAATTACCTGCAAGAAGGTGAAGCTTATATAGAGGCTGTTAAAGAAAAAACGGGTGGCTTAGAAAATGAAGATCAGATCAACAATGCCATCAACGAATTAGAGAGGAGCCTAAAGACGAAAGAGGAAGCACGTAATACGGCACAAGCGATCTTGGATAAATGTAATCAAGATGTAACTGCAGCACAGACAACTCACAATATTGCTGAACAACGATTGAAAGATAGTAAAACATCATTTGAAGAAATAAAAAGAAAATATCATAAGAAACTAAAGAACGTAGGATTTGTATCAACTAAAGATCACGAGAAGGCACTCCGAGACAGTGCACAGATTGAAGAGATAACAGAAAAGATTAGTGCGTATGAAAACGAAATGCAACAACTGATTGAAGAGACAGAAGAATTACGACAGCATTTTGTAGATTCTGCTTATGATCCAAAGGCATTAGACAGAATCACGACAAAAGAGACAGAGATTGAGCAACTGATAGAAGAAAAACAGCAAAAAATAGGGGCAACTAAGCAGAAAATCGAAGAGTTGAAGGCATCACTTAAGGAACGTGAGGATATTGAAGAGGAACTCATAGCAGCTAAGAATGAAATGGAACGTTGGAAGACATTACAAGAAACAATACCTAAAAACACTTTACGCGACTTCGCATTGGAAATCATCTTCAAACAGATGGGAATTTTAGCAAATGCGCAGCTAAGAATCCTCACATCAGAAAGATACCAACTAAAGGTTGAGAGTATTGGTGACTTGACAGTCATAGACCGTTGGAATGCAAACGAAGAAAGACCCGTTGAAACACTTTCAGGTGGCGAGTCATTCTTGACAAGTTTAGCACTTGCACTCGCGCTATCTGAACTCAGTCAAGGACGCGCACAACTGAATTCGCTCTTTCTTGATGAAGGATTTGGTACACTGGATGCAGAAACATTGGATGTCGCAATCGCATCCTTAGAAGGACTTCAAATGCAAGGCAGAAGTATCTATTTGATCAGTCATATACAAGAACTCACTAGACGTTTACCCGTCAAAATCAGAGTTAGAAAACGAGGGAACGGGAGCTCATACATAGAAAAACATTAGATGTTGATCCTTTAATCTTCATTTCTTTTTCCGTTGAGATATGTTATTTTAACCTAAGTTGCTACCTTTGTAGCATAATCTATTAGATTGTGCTACAAGAACGCAAACTGACAGTTTACGCTACAAATATAGGAGGATATATATGCAATTCGGTTTCATGTCATCTGTCTGTCCACCGCTGACGTTGGCAGAACTTATTGACAAAGCAAAAGAATATAATTACGAACACTTAGAACTTCGTGTTGAATGGCAACATAAACATGGCGTAGAGTTAGATTCTACGCAGCAGCAACTCAACGAGGCAAAAGCCCGTTTCGCTGACAGTGGCATCACACTTTCGTGTATTGCAACAGGCGTAAGGTTTATTAATCCAGATGCCAATAATCGTTCACAGCAGGTTGAACTATTGAAAAAGTACATTGACCTGTCTGAGAAGATGGGTGCAAAAAACATACGTATCTTCGGTGATCCTGTACCGAAAACACCAATAGAAATTGATCAAGCCCTGGATTGGGAAGCGGATGGAATTAGAGCGTGTGATGGATTAGCAGGAGACGCAGGCGTGGCACTCTGTTTGGAAACGCATGGAAATCTACTTGCAAGTTACTTAGCTGAGGTGCTATACCGATCAGAAGCACAGAACACCTATGTGAACTGGCACGCTGCACATCATGTCAGACATGGACAGCCAGTTGACGTAGCGTATGTTCATCTAAGAAATAAGGTAAGACACGCACATGTCAGTTTCGGGAATGAGGGGCCAATGCCAGATACAGAGAAAGACTCTCTAATACTCCTTGCACAAGATGGATATACCGGATTTGTCTCAATAGAGGTTATCAATCCGAAGGATTCGGAGGCTGTGTTAAAAAGGCATGCAGAACTGTACAAAACATTGTAATACAAGATTAACGCAATTCCTAACGGTAGGTGTGATTTCCTAATCGCACCTATCACAAATAAACATGATAGATCCTGTTTAGACGTTGAACGATTCACCACAGCCGCAGGTGTTTTTTGCGTTGGGATTGGTGATTTTAAATCCTGAATCCATCAGACCGTCATTGTAATCCAACACCGAACCAGCAAGATACAAGGAACTACGCGGGTCGACAAAAACCTTCAATCCGTGAAACTCAAAAACCTTATCTGTTTCTTTAGCTGCACCGAACTCAAGATTATATTGGAAACCTGAGCATCCACCACCGATAACCTGCATACGCAAACCCAGTTCATCCTCAGGATTGTTTTCACTGTTATTGATAAGAATGATCGCTTTTTCTGCAGCGGATTCTGTGACATTTATCATTTCTTACATCTCCTATTCTGTAATACCAGATTAACGCTATTCATAACGGTAGGTGCGATTTCCTAATCGCACCGATCTTCAACAAAACAAGATATATCCTGTTAATTTAGTATAAGAGCGTCTTCAATTGCCGTTTTTAATACCTTTTCAGCATAAACTGTAAATCGCGATTTATCTTCTGGAATTCCACCTAATGCCTTTGAAATATGTTCTGCAGAGATTGTCTTCGCATCCGATATGTGCCTACCTGATACGAGTTCAGTTAGTACGGATCCGCAGGCAATCACCGTCGGACATCCAAAAGCACGGAATTTTGCAGCAATGACCCTATCATCAACGATCCTGAGTGTGAGTTTTATCATCTCACCACTTGACGCGGAACCGATTGTAGCAACACCATCAGCATCAGCAATAGTGCCAACATTGCTGGGGTTGTGAAAATGCTCCGTTACCTCTTGCGTATACATATTCCAGGCTACTTAAGTGAAAATAAAATGTTTGATTTACATCACTTCTTAATCCATATTATACACTATTATGACGTATTTGTCAAATCTACCCGGAAGGAGATACTATTTCGGTTGAGCACTCCCTTTAAACACTGCATAGAGGTACCAGAATGCAGGTGCTAATAATACACCGCCAACGATGATGATTATTAATACTGGCATTAGCACTGAATCTGGCGCAGCGGTATTTGAAAATGTAAGGTTCGGTGCTACAAGGTAAGGATATTGTGCGAAACCCCACCCCAGAATTACCAACGATACTTGTATGGGCACAAGAATTCGTGCAAACTGATAATAACGGGTCCAAATCGTATAAATCGCTGCAATAGATGTAACACCTGTTAAGATATGAAAGGGTATTGACCAAGTACTATTACCTAATCCCTGTCTTATTGTCGGTGCACCTTTTGCAGAGAGTAAGAAACTAATCCCTGCAATTATACCTACGCTGATGGCTGCGATGAGAGCACGCAGACGAAAATCTTCCTGCAATGCTGTATCTTTTGTTTCAAGTGTCAGATATACCGCCGCCGTCAATGCACACAACGTCAACGTAAAAACACCTATTGCAATAGGAAAAGGAGCAAACCACGATGAAAAATAATCTGTAGTAACAGTACCTGTTTCAATATCTACAAGAATCGTACCTGATGCGACGGCACCCAGATTAATACCTAACATGGTCGGGGTGATGATGCTTGCAATAGCGAACACACGGCTCCACTTCGTATGTGTTATATCCGATTGATCGTCGTAGGTTCGGAAAACGAATGCCGTACCGCGTAACACAATTCCTATGAGCATAAGTGTTAGCGGTATATGTAAAGCGGTACCGATTGTGGCAAATGCCAGAGGAAAAGCAACGAATAGAAGCACTACTATCACGATAAGCCAGACATGGTTCGCTTCCCATATCGGTGCGATAGCGTTTTTTATGAGTTCACGTTGGGATTTTGCTCTTGGACCAAACGCAAACATATCCCAGATGCCACCCCCAAAGTCAGCACCCCCAGTTAACATATAGATAATAAGTGAGATTAACATCACACCTGCTATTGCAATTTCCAGACTAATCATACTGTTTGTCGCTGGTTGTCTTTGTGGGTTGTGGTGTTTTCATG
>VXOP01000079.1 GCA_009839975.1 Candidatus Poribacteria bacterium | reverse complement strand
TAGAAAGTGTTCCTACGGTTTTCATGGAATTCCTCCAATATTAATGTGTAAACGGTGTAAGTTATATATTTCACATAAGATGTGTTATATTATTTTAACACAATTTGAGTTTTAATTCAAAAAAAATTAAAGATATACTATTTCAAATTGATAATACCTCTTTATTCGGGTTCAAGTACAAATTTAAGCTTATCTATTGCACGGCTTATGGGAAGTTCATAGAATTGCTGCAATTCCCTCAGCTCGTTTGCAATGTCAAAAGCAACGAGTATTGGTATTCGTGTATGATCATAACCTTTCTGTGAATATCTATCTATTCGATTCTTGACATAAGTTATTAGGACATCAATGTCATCGGCAGTTAATTCATCTGTGGGCCTAATTGTATAATGTGTCCCTAATATAACAAATCTAATAGATTGTCCGATTTGCTCAGATTGGTTTTCTTCATCATTCTGGGGTTCTTCCTGATTTTCCGTATTCTGTTCTTCCGTCTCATCTGTTTTCTGTTCTTCTTGCATGTCTGATCCTTTCTGATATAGTTTAGTAATCCGTTTTCTTTGGATTTTAGCAGACTACCGAATATGCCTTATGCAAGTGCAGCTCTCATGGTATCTACACACGGTTTAACACCTGTCCATCGCTCAAATGCAATTGCACCTTGGTGGACTAACATTCCAATTCCTCCTACAATGGTGCATCCTCTATTAGATGCTGCTATTAATAACGTTGTCATTGGTGGAGTGTATACAATATCATAGACAGTTGTGCTTGATTGTATCCAATTCTGGTCTATTAGTAGTGGGTGTGTGTTATCCATAGTTGCAGATGTGGTATTTACAATCAGTGTGCATTCACGAACTGCGTTCGACAATCTTGTGTCTGTTAGTCCCATCCCGATTAGTTGTGTGATGTAACCGTCAGTTTCGTTGTTTGTATTTATTTTATCAGAAAGTTCTTCAGCTAAAGCGATTGCTTTAGCCTCAGTTCGGTTTGCAATAGTAACTTTTTTTGCTCCTGCGAGTGTTAATGCGACAACAACAGCTCTTGCTGAGCCACCAGCTCCGATTACGACAACATCTTTGTCCTTAGGAGGAGATGCACCAGCTTCCTCCATCGCTTTAATGAAACCGGGTGCATCTGTGTTCTCACCATGAATTTCTCCATCGCTGAATGTCAGTGTATTAACTGCCCCGATAAGTTCTGCCTCTCTTGAAATAGATGTAAGAAATGGCATGACCGATTGTTTATGTGGAATGGTAACATTTATTCCCACTACATTTAACGCTCTGAAGCCATTTATTGCGTTTTCAATTGCATCAACCCCCACATGAAATGGAACATAAACATAGTCGAGACATGCCTTAGAAATCGCAGCATTGTGCATCTGCGGAGAACGACTATGCGATATGGGTGAACCAATCACCCCAATAATTTTCGTATGACCCGTAATCTGATGTGAGATGTCCATTTGACGATGTAACTGAATTTCTTGTATGTAAGTGTATAATACTATTAAAGATTCACCGTAATCTTACGCAAGCAGTTTTGCTACAGTTTCTTTCGCTTCCTGCATTGTTGGATACCGTATCTCTCTATAACCCCGAACAGATTCAACACATTTTATTGCTTCTACATGCTTTGTATACGCTTCTTCGTTATCCGGATTGAATGTGTCTATAACTTCTCTGATATACCATTCTCTGAATTCCCGTTCTTTTGCGTGCCATTTTGATAACCATCTTCTTAGGAACTTCATTCTTTTCATTATATGCAACATCCAATTTCTGGTATCCATATCATATTGAATATCAATTCCCATCACTGTGAAGTGGGGTCTGTTCAGGTGTAGATATTTGATTCTGTCTCCGTTCTTCTCATCTACATTATAGCGAATTTTATCACGCGCGAGTTTTTCTTTACTAGTAAGTAGATGAGACACATAGACTTCATCTTTTATCAGCATGACCTTGTGTAAGTATTTTATAGATGCTTTTGTTGCTTCATAATCACCTGAGTCATTTTCAAAGATATGTAATATCTTGTCAATATATAATTCAGCATAATTGATATTCTCAAATTGAATTAGATCATAGATATATAGCGCAAGACATCTATGTGTTTGGTCATCAAGATTAAGTTTCTCAATTGTTCCTTCAACTAAATTGGTATAGCGTGTTGATAGATGTCTACCTCGGAATTTACCCGAGAGGATTTGGCATTTCTCCTGCAATGTCTTTTTATAAGTTTCTTTGGGTGTATCGTAGACCGATTGTAAGAGTTGACTTTCATCAATTTCGTTGACTGCTAAGTATCTACCTACTTCAAATGCGTTTATATTCTGTTTTAGATTTGATCTTTTCACCATCTGTTTCAATGCAATGCGAAGTGGCTGTAATTCAAGTGGTATCAATCCGCTTTGAAATGCTGTTCCAATTAGCATGATATTCGCGTACAATTTTGTTCCGAACAAGTGTTCAGAAACATCAAACAGATTAACACCCACATAAGCGTTTGTGCATCTTTTTATTGTTTCTTCTAAATCGTCAGTATCAAAGTCATCTTTACCGATAAGTGTTGAGATTGTTTCAGTTTTGGCAGTATTTACAACTGCTGCTGTCCGTTTAGCAGATGCAATCTTGAAAACAGAGTCTGAGACGACGCCCCTGACAGCCTCTAATATGTCAAGTCCTAATACTAAATCCGCCTTTCCGTACGGTATTATAGGTGAAATTTTCATTTCTTCAGTCGTGTATGTGACATGTGTATATGTTCCACCATTGCGGATTGCCAGCCCTTTCCTATCACAGAAATCTACGTGATAACCCTGCAAATATCCAGCTACGACAAGGATTTTAGAGATAGTGCCTATACCCATTCCACCTACGCCTGCAGCATAGACATTCCAAATTTTATCTATTGCCTTTACGGGTGGTGGCGGTAGCGGATATGTCGTGTCAATGTTAAGTTGGGAGAGTAGCGTTGAGAGTCCAGTATCTTCCCATTCGTTCTCTTCCTTTGTGTCTTTCTTGATAGGTTTCTGTATCTGTTGTATTGTTCTTGTGCGTGGTGGTCGTTTTCGTGTGATGACGACCTCTTCAAAAGAGGGACATGCCCATTTAATTCGTGCACATGCGCCATCTGTTACACAGTTTGATCGATCAACAGCGATTTTGTTTCCATAATCTGTATCTATTATCTTCAACGCAGGACAGCCAGTGGATTTTGTGCATTCTAAGCAGAATTCACAAACCTCTGGTGTAATGTTAATATGTTTTTCTTTCTTTAGGAATCCTTTTTTTTCTATTATAGCCTGTTTTTCTCTTCGTAGTCTTCTATGTAGCGTGATTGCACATTCTTTGTCTGCTATAACAATCTTTATTCCATCTTTTAGTATGGCTTTTTCAAGGTATTTCTTGTAGTTGAGTCTATCCTCTGGATTGACTCTTACAATAGTTATCTCGGAATCACCTGCTAATCCGTGTGCGACTTTTTCAATGTCTTGTGCAAAAGTTGGATTGCCAAGGATGTCAACCGGATCAGCGGGCGTTGGTTGGTGTCCCGTCATACCCGTTGTCTGGTTGTCAAGAATGATATATGCTATGTCTTGGTTGTTCTTGATTGAATCTGATATTGCAGACATGCCACCATGGAAGAATGTTGAGTCTCCCATGAATACGATCTGTTTGTTTACAATAAAAGGGTCAATTCCTGCACCAGCCCCACCTCCCAATGCCATTGCGGACAAATTGTGCATGAGACGAGGAAAGGGTTCGTATTTTAGCATAGAATAGCAGCCTATGTCCCCATGAAAGATAAGGTCTACTGGTGGAGAATCATGATTTTTTTTCATATATTCTGCATCCATGAATTGATCGGTAATTTCAAGGAATACACTTGATGAATCTCTATGTGGACATCCTGGACAGAAAGTTGGTGTACGTTGAGGGATTTCAGCTGTTAATTGTGAGACGTGTTGTTGTAATTCTGCTTCTGCTTGTAAATGATCGAAATCAACAGGTACAGGGATGTATTGTCTGTTTTCTGATCCATTTTTTGAAAATAACGGTATGAGTCTGTCAATTAGGATAGAGGTGTCTAACCCTGATTCTACTGGTATTCCTGATAATCCATTTGGAAACTGTTTTCCCCAGACTTTTACGTATCTATCTATCTTTTCATTTTGATACATATCAGTCAATATAGCTTTGACCTCGTTTTCAAGTATAGGTCTCTTTTCCTCAATGACAAACAGTTCATCCAGATTTTTCGCGAATTCATGAATGATATCGTGATCAATTGGATGTGTCATGCCAAGTTTTAGGATAGGTACGGTTCCGCTTAGATTTAGTTCAGTTAATGCATGTTCGAGATAAGTATAACTGAAACCAGCTGCTAAGAATCCGATCTTATTCTCATTTGTGGTGGAAGTATCATTTTTTTCGTTAGGATAGATTATCGTATTGAGGTTTAATTGCCTTGCTGTTTTTAATGCTGCGGGGAATCTTTTCTGTAACGTGTCAATCTCTACTCGAACAGTATCTGGTGGTAAGATGACTCTATCATCTACAGAGATTAATTCTGAGTTCAGTTCTGTTTTGGTTAGATTGCTAATGGTTGGATAGACATTAGGTTTTAACTCAACAATTCCGCCGCCGTCAGCTTGGTTCTGTGTAGTTAGGAAACATGTGTATAGATTTGCTTCAGCAGAGATCTGAAATGCATAATCAACCCAATCTTTGAGTTCCTGCCAAGTTGATGGTTCTAATAACGGCATATATAGGTGGCGTGCAATGTTTCTTGAATCTGCGGGCACTTGTGTGCTATATGACCATGTGTCATCGCCGACAACGACGACAGCACCGCCAGTAGTTCCGGCAAGATTACAGATTGCAAGAGCATCTGAAGCGACGTGTAACCCGACACTCTTCATGAATGCAATAGCACGCAGGTCAGCCATCTGCGAACCGTTGAGTCTGGCAATACTCAAAGCCTCATTATTCGCGATCTGAGCCACTACCCCATTTGACGTGAAGAGATCAGTATTTCGCTCCATGACATCAAAGACTTCTGCAAGTGGAGAACCAGGATATCCCGTTAAAAGACTGACCCCGCTTTCTAATGAACCTTTGACAAGTAGCTCACAGCCGGTATAGACATTTGTACCGTCAGATTGCGTAAACCTTTCATCCATTGTAATTGATCCTTTTATTGGTCTATCCACTCAATAATTCGCGTGCATGAGCGAGTCCAACTTCTGTTTCTTCCCCACCATGCATGCGTGCGATCTCATTAACCCGTTCGGGGTCTGTGAGTGGTTTAGCTGAAATCAATGTTTGTTCACCAACAACTTTTTTCTCCACTAAGAAATGCCGATCAGCGAACCGGGCAATTTGTGGTAGGTGTGTGATACAAATAACTTGTGCATTCTGAGAAAGTTTTTTTAGTTTTTTGCCGACTATGTCAGCGATTTTTCCACCGATGCCACTATCAATTTCATCAAACAGTACAGTTGGTATATTATCGACTTGTATAAGTACAGTTTTTAGTGCCAGCATGACCCGTGAGATTTCACCACCCGAAGCGATTTTTGTTAATGGACGCAAATCCGAACCAACATTCGGGGCGATCAAGAACTCAACCTTGTCCATCCCATTTTCTCTAACAGCGTAACTGTTTCCATCTATCTTTATAAATCCGTTTTCATCTTTAATGAGTTCAACAGCGGTCAAGAATTCTGCTTTTTCCATACCTAATTCTTGAAGTTCATTCTGAACCAATAAAGAGAGTCTTTTTGAAACTTTAGTACGTTTGTCGGATAGTGCCATGCACAGTTTCTTTAATTGGCCTTCCTCATCCCGAATTTGTTCTTTAATTTCTTCTATTTTATCTGATCCGAACTCTAAATCGTCTAACTTTTTCTGAGCATCATCCAGATATGCTAACATTTCTTTTACCGTATTACCGTAACGCCTTTTGAATTTTGATATAAGGTCCAGTCGTTCTGTAATTTCGGAGAGCCGCATAGGATTGAATTCGACCGAGTCAGCGTAGTTGCTTATTTGTTGTGCTATATCTTCCAATTCGTATAAGGATGACTCAAGTCTATCACTTAAATCAGTTAGAGACGGATCAATTTCAGTGAGTTTTGAAAGTATCCTTGTTGCCTCCCTGAGATTCTGCAAGGTCGACACACTGCTGTTACTGCTTGCTGTGCTGAATTCTCCACCTATATCTCCTTCGAGGTGATTGTATATATGATTTGCAGATTCGAAGAGTTGTTCTGCACTGTTTAGTATACTTAATTCTGCAGTTAGTTCTTCTTCCTCTCCGTCAACAAGATTCGCTGTTGAAAGTTCTTTAACCTCAAATTCGAGCAGTTCTTTCTCCCGTTCAGAAGTTTTTAATGTATGTAATAGTGTGTCCATCTCTCTCTGTAATTCAAGGAGATGATTATATTTCTCGCTTACAGATGCTCGTTCTGTGCTTGTTTCTCCGAAGTCATCTAAAAGTTCAAGGTGCATTTCTATTTTAAAAAGGGACTGATGTTGGTGTTGTCCGTGAATGTCTACGAGTGATGCCCCGATTTCTTCTAATTGTTTTAGATTTACCAACTCTCCATTTACCCGACAGCGGCTTCTCCCGTTTGTGCTGATATGCCTTGAGAGAATAAGTGAATCACTTTTTGCTATATCTTTATTGATCTGTTCAGTAGGCCTAATACTTACCTCTACTGCGGCAGAATCCGCGCCTGTCCGGACTATGTCTATTGAAGTTCTCTCTCCGAGGACTAAACCGATAGACTTCAGAATAACCGATTTCCCTGCCCCGGTTTCTCCTGTAAAGATATTAAGTCCTGGGGAGAGTTCCAATTCTAATTCATCTATTAACGCTATGTTACGGATAGAGATTTCTTCTATCACGGTATTTACCTTTGGTTTTTACTTTATTCTCTCGCCTAACATGAGTTTTTCACGTAGTGCTTTATAGTAACTGTGGTTTTTAGAACGTATAAGTTGAATAGTTCGGTCTGCTTTTTTTATGATTATTGCTGCATCTCTGGTTAATGTGTGTGTTTCTCGCTGCCCATCTATAAAGAGGTCTAAACTCTCATAAGTGGAATGCATCTCGACCTTAATCTCTGCGTCACCGTGTGCTATAAATGGCCTTACAGTGAGACTGTGTGGTGCAATAGGTGTCAGTAAGATTGCCTCCAGTTGTGGGGCAACGATTGTCCCTCCACCTGACATTGAATATCCGGTTGAACCGCTTGGTGTAGCGACAATAAGTCCATCCGCATTATAGGGTATAAAGAACTCACCATCCACATAGGCATCTAATTCTATGAGTCGTGTGTATTCCCGTATGACAACATCGTTAAGTGCATAAGCATGGAATGTCTGTTTCCCGTGATAATTCACACTCACTTCTAACATCATACGGTGTTCAATGCGATATTCACCGTTCAATGTTGCTTTCAGTGTTGGTATCAGATCATATATTGACGCATCTGTTAGGAAACCGAGATTACCGATGTTTATTGCCAGAATAGGAACATTTTCAATGTTTATTGTGTGTGCTGCGCTCAATAGTGTCCCATCCCCTCCCAGAACGATCACGAGTTCTGCTGCATCAACCATCTGTTCGGTGGAGATACCTGTTTGTGTTAATCCGAGTAGTAAAGCCTGTTCGTTAGGAATCAGCGGCTGAACTTCTTTGCTCTTTAGCAGTGCAATAACATCAGCTACAACCTGTTTTGCATTCTCCTTTGTTGTATTGACAAAAAGACCTATCTTTTTCGTCATTCCGTCTCCTTCTCTAATCGGTAAAAGACTAAAATAATCGCACAACCGACCAAGAATACACTTGCAGTGACCAAGAAACTTCGATCAAGACTGGGTAATAAATGTGCTGTATCGTAAGGATTTCCTCCAACAGTAATAGTTTCTCTAA
>VXOP01000360.1 GCA_009839975.1 Candidatus Poribacteria bacterium | reverse complement strand
TTATTGGGACACTTTGATAAACCTGCTGCGGGAACATAACGAATATCAGAACTTGTAGCACAAACCTTTAGTTTGTGCTGATGAGACGCAAACTAAAAATTTGCGCTACGGAAGTGTCCCATTAATTGTAAATTCCACTATACCTCCAAGTCGGTATGTGATACCCTCTATAATTAAAGACACAGTTTCGACCTAAAAAGGGTGCATTTGTGCTAAAATATGGATAAGGTCTACAATCACACATTAGATAGATATTCGTATAGGCTTAAGGGACGGTGTATCAATGCGTAAAATTGCACATGTTGAAGTATTTCCGACTGCTGTTGGTATGAAGGATGTGTTTACGATCGGAACGGGTTTTGTTGGGGATACTGATGCTGCTGGAGATCATGTATTTGTAAAGATCACAACGGATGATGGTTATGTTGGTTGGGGAGAACAACGCGCACTACCATCCTGGAGTTATGAAACGACTGAATCTATCGTATCTACAATAGAATTTCATATTACACCACTTCTCATTGGAAAAGATCCGCTAAACAGGAATGAAATAGATAGCACTATCTATAATACATTAAAACCCGCTGTAAGTAATGGACATCCATTTGCAAAAGCAGCTGTAGACATTGCGCTATATGACCTCTGCGGACGTATTTTAGATGTGCCAATACATGTCCTGCTGGGTGGGAAACGTCATGATAAACTTCCGTTGTGCTATGCGTTGAGTATTGACACACCAGAAATCATGGGATTGAAAGCAGAAGCACTGTCCCCATGTAAATGTTTCAAAGTGAAAGTCGGTGGTGATCCTGATGCGGATGCACAGAGATTAAGGGCTGTTCATGAAGCAGTACCGGATGCAAAACTGTGGATAGATGCTAATCAATCATACACACCCGCTAATGCAGTTGCTTTGCTCAAGCGAGTTGACGATATAAATGAAATATACTGTTTAGAACAACCGGTAGCAAGTCAAGACTGGTTCGGGATGAAACATGTAAGAGAAAAGGTATCTGTACCTATTGCGATAGATGAAGGTTGTTTTTCGCATTATGATCTCAGTAAAATATGTCGTCTTGAATGTGCGGATGCTGTTGTATTGAAAGTTTGTAAGTCGGGTGGACTTGGGGGATGCATAAAAAGTGCCAGTGTTGCTGAAGCGAACGGTATTGAACTTCTTGGAAGTGGTTTGACAGAGGCGGGTGTAGGCTTTATTGCCAGTGTCCATCTTTTTTCTACAATGGATTTAGTGCTTCCGCCAGAATTAAATGCACCTGCATTTTTGCAGACTTTGGCGGTGAATGGTATTGAGATTGAAGACCATGTTGTTACTGTACCAGATGGTCCTGGTCTCGGCATTGAACCGGATGAGGATTATATTAGGGAACATCCGTTGCTGATCTGATCTTTGATGCAATTATCACCTCAACTAAGATCGCAACGAGAATTACAACGGCACAGACCAGATAAGGACTCTGCATGCCAAATTCTGAATCAGCAGCAATACCACATATCAAGGGTCCTAATAAACTACCGAAACCTAATACCGCTTCATGCCACCCACTCTTATTTCCTTTGTCAGTATGTTGATCTAAACCGTAGTAGAGACTACCAAAATACGAGAATGCAACAGATATACCGATAATGACAAATGTGATGAACCAGATGAACATGTGCTGGACTCTCCATAGAATAATAAAACTAAGAATTGCTAATACTTGTGTTATTACCATCGGACTCAAGCGGTAGTGCCATCTGGTAGAGTATCCTGTTCCGAGAAATAAAAAAGTTATGGTTTGAAAACTACCAAGCGTTAACATAAGGTTACCGAAAACGACAGTGGGTATTCCCATCTCCTTTGTTAGTTTCGGTGCTAGCCATCGCAGTACAGCTAATGCGAAATATGATGCGAAATTTGCACATCGTGCTATGTTCAGATAACGTCTTCTAACTTCGGGTGGTGGGAACAGTGTTTGCGTTGATTGCTGAGGTTCTGAATTGACGCGTGCCTGTGATGATTTATTTAGTAAGAGCACTGTCAATGTCAACAATCCCAGTACGCAGGCAAGATAAAAGGGTCTGAAGGGTGCATCATCTTTATAAAGATAACCGGAGACGGTAGGTCCCATCGTTATGCCAATACTCCAGAACAGATTGAAAAGCATCACCCTGTGCAGTAAAGTTCCTTCACCTTCTCGTTCTGCCAGCCATGCTTCATAGGTGGGCCAAAAGAGTGCTAAGCTAATGCCTAAGAGGGGGAAAATCATGAGAAGGTGTATTTTCTTATAGCAGAGAGGGATGACAATACTCACAATGCTGATTAAGATACATCCCGCATAGAGCATCAGAGTACGATCAATTTTATCGGAGAGTTTTCCGAGCGGTATGGCAAGGAAGGCATAAAATGCTGTGACGATTGCCACGAGTATGCCCAAAAATGTAGAGGAGAGACTCAGGTAACTACTATAGAAGGCGGAATTCGTTAGGACACTACTAAAGGCGAAATCGATTAAGAGTGCGGGGAAATAGACGAGGAAGATTCTGGTAGGCTTCAAGTGCATCTATGGCAGGGTGTAGGTTGTTGTATGAGATGTGAGTGTTGTTATATTTAGGGGTTCACAATCTTTACATCCACTGTATGGTACCCTATTGTATCAACGGGTTCAACTTTGAGTCCGAATTCTTCTTGTGTGACACCTGTATTTGTTGTTGCTCTTGCGTAAATCTCAGCATTTCCTTTTCTGTTTGGTATTTTCCAGTTCCACTTCCAGAGTACCCATGCTAATGGTGTATCTTTTGCCCATATTTCGGCTTCGTGCCATGATTCTCCGTAGTCAACGCTGACTTCAACCTTTTTTATACCGCCGTGATGTCCGGCATCAAAAGCTGCGCCGCTGACGGTGAGATTTGAACCTGTGACTACCTCTTCATCGGTGCTGGGTGTTCCGATGACAGTAGCGAGTTTAACGTTGGCGACAGGGTCCCATCCGCGTTTTTCCCAATAACTCTCGTGTTCTGTTGCTAACTGTATATTGACTATCCACTTCGGGTTTTTTGTCCCGTAATGTCCTGGGTTAAGCAATCGGACAGGAAACCCGTGTTCAACAGGTAGGGGTTGCTGATTCATTTGATATGCGAGGATAGTTTTCTCATTTAGTGCGTCTTCTATTGGAATGGCAGTATGGTAGCCATCAGCACATTGGAAAACAGCAACTTTTGCGTTCTGCTTTACACCCGTTTTCTGTAGTAAATCCCGCAATCTGACACCTTTCCATTTTGCATTTCCCATCTGTTCTGTGCCGATAGGATCCCCTATACATTTTAGGGTGCGCATTGTTTCAACAGGTTCCATTGCTTTTATCTGTTCAAGTTTCAATGGAGGCATAGGTTTTTCCACTAATCCGGAAATAACTAATCGCCAATTTGCGACATCAAGTTTAACAGGGTCTCCTATCTGGAGGATATAAAATTCTTCGTTAGGTGTGATCAGTGTCTTCGGTTTTAGGAGTATGGGTATTTCGTCATTCTGTGCTTGCAGATTTAGGGGATATATCATACCAGCTGCACTGATTGCGCTTAATTTTATAAATGTTCTACGTTTCATTTTATCACCTATGGTTTTGTTTAGAGTCTGTTTTTGATGCGCGCATACGCATTGTGATCTTTATTACTCCCCTTATCATTATGAGTGTGCCGAAGATGAGAAGTAGTGGTAAACCGATTTTCCAGTGTAAGAAGAAGTATACTACAGCACTGATTGACATCAGGATGATGAGAGTATTTAGTATTGCTGTGTTTTCATACCATTTATGCATTGTTTTTTACGATATATAGATTCTTAGTGGATTTCATATCTTGTAATGCGGTAAAGTAAATAATAGCATACATAATGAAATTATTTCAATAGAAAATAGAAGAGGCGTGAGTAAAGTATTCGTATTTCCTTAAATTGACGCTTATGGTGCGACAAGGATGTCGCACCTACCGGCCTGGGATAATCAAATTACCTGATTATTTATTTAATCTTCATTCGGGACTAAAGATAGGTATTTTAGTGGACTTTCGACGATATATTTTCCTGATGCCTCAAGAAAATGCTGTACAAGATAGACATGTCCAGCACCGATAATCAACAAAATACGTTCATCGTCGGATTCAGTAATCCTCGTCAGGTTTACAAAGATTTTCAGATTTCGAGTATACCATCGATGACCAACCCAATTCGCTCCAGGATAATTCTCCTTTAAGCCAATTTGTGCCATCTGCAAATAAAACCGATGTTCAGCCTGTCTACCTTCAGGTTCATTGACACGAATGAACATCTCAATGAGTGGTTCGTATTTCTTAGGTTCAATCCAGACTCTGCCGTCTTCCTCTTCACGAAATTCTACGTTCTCACCAGCAAAAAAGTCTTCTACACTTGGTAGGAGGTGTTCTTGATCATGTTCTTTGGCGAACGTGTCCATATCAGTCAAGTTCCAGTCAAAGTCATCTGGAAAAAACGGATCTTGCTTCGGAAAATAGTCAACGCAGTATACCTTTGAGTGCCCCATCTGCTTTGCTAATCGGAAACCGATCTGGTCGCCTTCACCCCGCTCAAGTTCGTAAGTGTCTTTTAGGTAGCCTTGATAGTTTGCTTGTGTTTCCGCGTCAAACCTTTCGTCAATCTCAAGTGCCACCTTGGTGGGACGAAAAGGTTTGAGTAGTGCAACCAATTGTTCAATCTCACTTTGACGTTTAGGCAGGAGTACATCGTCCATTCTGTAGTTGTAGGCGTCCATTCCAGGATTCGCAAAGTGCCCGCTGCCAAGGATCATGATTGTTGGCTTCATACTTGTATTTTCTCCTTATGATATGCCAACATTATAGCATGTGTATGAAACTGATGCTATGGTAAAACTAACCGTGGGAATGCTAATCAGTTGCTTTTATAGTGAAACACAGAAAACTATGCACACTTTTGGTACGTGGGGCCTACTTAGTAAGATTAAAATGTGCGGGACCATTTGAAATTGGCTTGATATCCACGATCCTTCTCAAGAGCTCTGGCAAGGTTTAACCTGAAGATACCGAATTGGAAACCGATGCCTAAATTAGCTTTTGGATAAATATCTTTTATGTCTGCTAAATTATCCCATGCTTGTCCTATATCTACAAAAGGCACAATGTAAATTCCATTTGCTACACTATGAGCATACTCCATATTAAATAGAAATCCGTGGTTACCTACGAATTCGTAAAGCGAGTATCCGCGCAATGTTCCTATACCACCAAGCACAAATTGGCGTTGGAAAGGCAGCATGTACTGGGTAGATGCAAGTCCAACCTTTAAACGTGTATCAATCTGATCATCTCCAATGGGGTGGTAGTTGCGGAGATGTACCACAAAGCGAGTAAAATCAAAATCAGACTCCATTGCAGTATTTGAGTGTTCAACAAGGAAAGTGTTATACCACTCGTTTGTGTCCCCTCGGTTTCCCAGGTCGTATATTACGCCAGTGTTTTCCCTAGTGTCAAAATCATATTTTAGGGAGATACTATGCATTCTACCGTCGTATATTGGAGAATTCATTCTTGCATGTGTGTTTAAGTGATAGTTTGAATTTCCTATTCTGAGGAAAGAGTCACTATCATCTCTTATGCTTTCATGTTCTTCCAAAAGCAGGGATAGTCCGAGCGTATGCTTTAACGATGCATGTTGCCATTGCAATGCCATCACGCCGCCTTGTCTTGTATAGTAGTCCTGAAAGTCAGCATCAACGAACGCTCTCAAGAATTGCTCACTGTAGCTTAACAAGAGATCCCTGTCCCTGGCAGATGTTAACCTATGAATTTGGGTACTAAATGTAAGATTTGATTTCTCACCGAATGTGATGCCACCCCCAAGCCGGTAATTTATAGTATCTGTCCGAAATGCATAACTCATAGTACCTAATGCGAATGGTTTTGGTGATAAACTCGATCGTCCACTGAAATCGTTTTCAGCAATGCCAATTGTTGTTACGTTTGGATCTATATTCCGTCGAATTGTTTCACCGGATCTTTCAAAAAAGAGTGGGTCGTAATGCCATCTTTTTCCTATTTCAAATCCACCACCGAGTCTAAATCCCTCAATAGGATTTAAGTCGGTGGTATTAACAAGGTGAAAAGAATCCCTTGAGGCAAGGTATTTGTCCTTTTCAGATTCATCTAACATGCCTTGGAATTGGAGTTTGAGGCGAGATGATTTTGAAGGTGGTAAAACTCGTAGCCAATCACCATCTTTGCTGTATGATTTCTCAACACCCACATTTGACCACCATGATTGTTCACCTGTGCTCTGTTGTTTCCTGTCAAAGTTAATACCCATCTGAATTGGTTCAGTTGTCTCAGGATAGTCCAGTATTTGCCAAGGAATTTCCATCTCAACCATCCAGCTGTTATCTTCAATTCTTGTTTCAACTCTCCATTTTCCAGCCAATTCTGTGTTCTTCGGACGGCCCGGGGCAAATTGGACATATTTTTTTCCCATTGGATTTGCCATGAACAGAGTGCGATGATCAGATTGATGTGTATGAAAAGGGTCAATACTAAAGCATACCACGTCTTCATCAGCGAAACGTTTTTGGTCTTTGGTCTGTCGTGATACAATGCTTTTCGGTTGAGATACGTTAAGTTGCCATGCAATGTAGATTGATTTATCGGTGTAAACTATTTTTGCTACTGTTTGGTCTTTGACGGGGTCTTTTGTTGCCATGTGCGTGAAATTGTCAGCTTGCGGTGCTGTTTTCCAGCATTTATCATCGAGTTTTCCATCAATTTTGGGAGGTGTATCTGTCTTAACGGCAAGCAGTTCTTTACCCTTACCTGTGTTTATTTGTTCACCTACGTTTACTTTTAATGTATCTTCAAGATCGATATCTGTCATACCGAAATTGCTTAAATTACCGAGCAATTCACTGATTAGCTCAGGTGCAATTTCACCGACAATATTCACAAAGGTAATTTCCGAGTTATCGGACTTAACTATCACAAAAATTCCATAAACCACATCTTCATCATATAAAAGGTTGATTTCAACTACATCGTTCTTTTCTTTAACTTTGACCAAGACTTCCCATTTCTCCTTCTTGAGTTTATCTTGGTAGTAAAGTCTCATATCGTCATCCGCATGACGGTATGTGCGAACATAGATACCTTTAAGCATCTTGACCATCTCTACTACATTTTGCGACGAATTCATGGATTTCGTTACGAGGTTTATCAGTTTGTTTGTCAAATTGATCTCAACAGTGGGTTCAGAGGATGGATTTGGAAAATCGAACAAAATCCGTCCTTTATCCTTCATCGTGTCGTCGGTTCCTTTTTCAGCCGATGTGAAATTGATTGGTAACAAAGACATTGCTAAAAGAGTTGCCGCGAATATTAGTGTAAGGTGTTTTTTTAGTTCCATTTTATTCTCCTTTCTTATTTTATACCGAGTCCAATTACCAATGAAAATGCATGAGAGAAATCGCGTTCGGGTGTAGCGAACATGCGATGATACCGCAGTTCTGTCCGAAGCACAAATCCAGGCCTTATATGATACTGATACCCAATCCCTGTTCCAAGACTGATAATATCATAATCGTCATTATAAAAAGAAAAATCCGAACCCGACAGGGATGTACGAGCAATTCGTCCCAGTAGATAAGGACTATTGCCAGAATTATTACGAAAGTAGTAAGTTGTCCGTGCTGCGAGCCCGAGTGAACCTAAGGAAAAGATCGGACCATTACCATCACCGTCAGAAGATTCATCAAAAACAGAGAAAATTCCCATATTTGTTTCTAAGCCAAAAGTAAAATGTTTGCCGAGAAAATACATTATATAAAATGAAGCTGCCCCGGTGCCAAGATCAATTGTTCCTGACGGTACCTGACCTACAACAATAGCCCTTGAATCGTCACCGTCACCGTAAGGTGTTACGATAGACAAATTGTCGTAATAGGTGCCGACTTCAATATAAACAGTAGCAGCCATTGCAGGAAGGATAAACAC
>VXOP01000446.1 GCA_009839975.1 Candidatus Poribacteria bacterium | reverse complement strand
AAGGATTTGCTTATATTGGAAGTTGCACACCAACGTTCAAAAACAGGCCAGAAGACATTATTCCGTCGTCCAGACCGATTTTTCAAGGAGGATTTTAGAGACAATGAAATTCAAAGACAACAAGAGGCAGCTGCCAAGAACATTCACCCACAAAGCATTATTGAAGCAAAAAATCTAGTTGACAAATACTTAACAGAGCGTCGTCTCATCGACTTACTTCCCGGTCGCTTCGCGTTTGGCATCATGAGGCGTTTGATAAGTAATACGGTCGGCACAAGCATTTCAAATGATGAAATTAGACTTTACATCTCAAGAGTTGTATGGCGATCAGTAAACACCCGCGACCATAATAGTTTGAAAAGACGCTTACGTAGTGCAGTGCGGAAAGCAGAAAAAATTCGGCATGCACAAAAATAATTATCATAAACTCCTAAGTAATTCATAATACAAACGAAAATCTAAGGCAAAATATTATGCTGGAATTAAAAACATATCAGCGCGATACACTCGACACATTTAGCAATTGGTTAGAGATACTTAATGAGGAGCGACAAGTTGCAGAAACTACAATTGAGCATTTGAAACAGACGGGGAGTAGTATTAGTGACGATGTTATTGATGAAATAGGTAATTATCCTAAAATTGCTTGGAAAAAATTGGCAGAAAATGACGGCGTTGCAGTAACTGCAGGTGAATACGTTGATCGTAAGGATGGTGCCAATCGGCCTATTCCACACATCTGTTTTAAAGTGCCTACTGGTGGCGGTAAAACACTACTTGCTGCATCTGCATTAGAACAACTGCATCGACAGCGGGGATTGACACTGTGGGTTGTGCCGACAAAGGCTATCTTTGATCAGACAAAGGCTGCTTTGTGGAACAAAGAACATCCCTATCGTAAAGTTTTGGAACGTGCAAGTGCTGGACGCGTCAAGATGCTGGAAAGAGAACATCCATTTAACAGAGATGACATTACAAATTACCTTTGTGTCATGCTACTCATGTTGCCAGCAGCAAACAAATCACCCGATAAAAAACTTGCTGATAAAGCGTACTACCGCATGTATAGAAATTCGGGACGTTATTCAAGCTTTTTTCCCGACCATGACGACAAAGAAGGCAATGCACTCATGCAAGAGAAATACCCCGATCTTGAATACAATCCTGATGGCGACTTTCCTATGCAAAGTCTCTTTAATGTAATTAAGTTACTGCGTCCCGTTGTTGTTCTTGACGAGGCACATAAGGCTTATGGTACTAAGAATAGAGACGAATTTGCAAGTTCCATCAACCGTCTTGACCCGCAAATGGTTATTGAACTCTCTGCTACACCTAACAGTGGTATTAGCAACTTACTTGTTGATATTGCAGGCCCTGATCTGAAAAAAGAGGAAATGATTAAGTCTCCGGTCCAGGTGTCATCATTTTCAGGTATGACGTGGCAAAATACGTTGGGCGAGGCTGCCGCAGAACTTGAGAGACTTGAAAAAGAGGCAAGTTTACTTGAAAGTAGTACGGATAGATATATTCGACCGATTGCCGTTGTGCGTGTTGAAGTAACTGGGACCGATCCACAAGATCGTAAGCGTATCCATGCTGAACACGTTCAAGATTACCTAACACAAAAATTAAACGTGCATCCAGATGAAATACGTATTAAATCTGCCTATAATGATCAACTCCGAGGAGAGAACTTACTTTCAAAGGAATCGCAGGTAAAATGGATAATTACAAAGTCCGCTTTGATGGAGGGATGGGACTGTTCGTTTGCTTATCTCTTAGTGATGTTGGATAATACACAGTCACAAAAGGCAATTACGCAACTCGTAGGGAGAGTAATGCGGCAACCACATGCACAACTAACCGGTAATGAATCACTGGATCAATGTTATGTTTTTTGTAATGAGACTGATGTTGATGCGGCTGTTAAACAGGTTAAGAAGGGATTAGAATCACAAGGACTTACAGGATTGGAAGATAGAATATTTGCTAAGGGTAATACCCAAGACCAAGCAGATTTCAAAATTGAAACAATACGCCGTCGCAAACAATTTCGCGGACAAGAGATTTATTTACCTGTGGTACGACATAAGGACGGTGACGAATGGATTCAACTCAATTATCAGGCACATATATTACCTCATATAGATTGGCTTAGTATTAAACCGCCTGACCTGAATGCATCAGCACCCGACGGTCCAAGATTGCGAACTGCAACAGTTGATGTTGACGATGTACCCCCTGTTTTCCATGACGATCAGGAGCCGTATGTTGAAAAACAGGTTAGTGTATCCGATTTTGCACTCAGTTTGATTGACATTGTGCCAAATCCATGGCAAGCTGCCCGCATTGCGGAAGAAATGGTAGAAAATCTAAAAACAAGTGGTGATTCTGATGAAAAAATCTACGACAGACGTTCTTATCTCATTCCTATGTTGCATGAACACGTAGCAAACGAATTAGAGAATCAAGCTGAGCAAATATTCCGAAAAAAGTTAAATACTAGTGAAATTCAATTTGACTTGGCGGTTGGTGAACCGAATTATAAACTGCGACAGAGTTACAAAATTGAGGTTCACGCCAACCAAAATCAACTTGCAAAATACGGTAAACCTGTTCAACTCAGTCTGTTTGAACCAATGTATGAATACCCGTCTGATAACGAATTGGAAAAGAGTTTTGCACATTTCCTTGATGGTGAGAAGGCATTACAATGGTGGCATCGGGTAGTAGCACGTCAACAAGGAGAATATTACGTGCAAGGCTGGAAAGATAGACGCATTTACCCAGACTTCGTTGCCATGTCAAAGGAAGTAGGAGGCATGACGCGTGTTCTGATTTTTGAGACAAAAGGAGAGCATTTGGAAGGGAACCGGGACACAGAGTATAAGAAAAAAGTGTTGGACACACTTGAGGAAGCGTTCAATGTCTCCGGTGCGAAAGGAATGTGCGAAGAAGCGACTCGGACAGGAATCTTTGAATTAGTATTTAACAAGAATCAGTTTAAGGAAATATCTGCTCTGTTAAATGAAAATGTGTATTCTACGGATAGTTAGCATAGCAGACGTCCGACACAAAATTCACTGATAAGGAAAAAACTATGAAGTACATATACCACAAAGAGGATGCAGAAGTCGTCCGAATTGAAGGGGATGCACCCCGAACACTATACACACTCATTGAACCGAATACCCGAAACACTGAACACTTCGCTATGGGATTAGAGGAGATTGACCCGCATAGCGAAATTCCGATGCATTCACACAGTGAAGCAGAGGAAATTATCTTCGTGTTCGGTGGAGAAGGAAAGGCGTATGTGGGTGATGAAGTTGCTGACCTGAAACCGGGGGCTGTCATTTACCTTCCACCGAATGTTGAACATCGGTTTGTTAATACGGGTGATGAACCCCTCTGGATTACTTGGACTCTATCTCCTCCCGGTTTTGAGAAACAGATTCGCAAAATTGCTGATGGGTCTGCAGGTATGGAGGTATTTAGCGAATAGTAAATTAAGTTGTCTTTTAAGTGGTGGTAGATGATGGTGCTACATCGTAGTGTGAGAACTCTAATGTGAACGCACCCCGACCTTGTGTCATTGAACGGAGGTGGGTTGTATATTGAAAGGTCTCCGCTAACGGAATGATGGCATTGATGATGTTAGATGTGTCTTGTGTGGTTGTCTCGCTGATTTGCGCGCGGCGGGAATTGAGGTCCCCGATCACTTTTCCCACATGCTCATCTGGGACAGTGATGTGTATGTGCATGATCGGTTCAAGGAGTAAAGGGTTCGCTTGTCTGACTGCTTTTTCAAATGCCAATACAGCTGCTGCTTCATAAGCGACCTCTGATACATCTGTAGGATGTGTGGAGCCGCCGGTCAATGTTACCTTAATATCTTGCAATGCGTATCCCATCAGTGCGCCAGACCCCATTGCACCTTCAAGTGCCCTTTCAATAGATGAGACAAACTGTCGTGGTATCTGTGTTTCATCTGTTCTGTCCTCAAACTGAAAGCCTTCTTCGCGTTCTAATGGTGCTACAGAGAGTTCCACATCACCGTAAATCCCTTCCTCTTCTGTCTTATGAACATGCGTTCCGCGTCCTTTTGCAGTAGAGCTGATCGTCTCACGATAGGCAACTTGTAGCTTGCTGACGCGGGCATTCACACCGAATTCTCGGATCATGCGGTCCGTGAGGATTTCTAAGTGCAGTTCTCCCATACCAGAAATAATCCGTTGTCCTGTTTCTTGATCAATACCGACGGTAAAGGTAGGGTCTTCGTCCATGAGTTTTTCGAGTGTTTCTTCCAATGCGTCTGTATCGCTGGCACGTTCAGGTTCAATCGCAACGGAGATAACGGGTGGTGGAAATTCAATGGATTCTAAGAGTAGTGGATTGTTTATATCGCTCAATGTATGTCCAGTTTTCGTTGTCCGCATTCCGACGAGAGCGACAATGTCCCCTGCATAAGCGGCATCGCAGCTTGCTTCTTTGTTTGCATGCATCTGTAGGATACGGTTGACACGTTCCCGTTTTTCTGTTGCAACGTTATAGACGACCGCGCCGCGTTTGAGTGTGCCGGAATAGACTCGGCAGTATACAAGTTTATCCACATTTTCATGGCTTGCGACCTTAAAGGCTAAAGCAGAAAATGGTTCGGAGTCGTCTGCATGACGGACAACTTTTTCTAATGTCTGTGGCGTATCACGTTTGGAAGATTTGCCTTTTGTAGGTCTCGGTATTTCACCTTCAATTGGGGGCACTTCCACCGGTGAAGGCAGAAACGCAACGACTGCATCAAGGAGCGGTTGGACTCCCTGATTCTTTAGTGAACTTCCGCAGAGTACGGGGATTATGGTTCCATTTAGTGTTGCATTTCGGATACCTGCGATTAATTCGGAAGAAGTAATCTCGGTGCCTTCAAGGTATTTCTCAAGGATCTCATCGTTCTCAGAGGCGACATTCTCCACAAGTGATTCGCGTGCTAACGTTGCTGCATCTTGGAATTCTGATGGAATTTCAATCTCTTGAAACGTCTTTCCTTGGTCTGCTTCATCCCATTGGATTGCTTTCATCTGGATAAGATCAATGACTCCAGCAAAATCGCGTCCTTCACCAAGGGGTATCTGTAACGGTACAGGATTTGTTCCGAAACGTTCGCGCATCATTTCGAGGACACGTGTAAAATTTGCACCTACCCTATCCATTTTATTGACGAATGCGATACGGGGTATCTGATAACGTTCGGCTTGATTCCACACTGTTTCAGATTGCGGTTCCACGCCACCGACAGCGCAGAACAGCGCGATTACACCGTCCAAAACACGTAGAGAACGTTCTACCTCAACAGTGAAATCGACGTGTCCGGGGGTATCAATCAGGTGTATTGCGTGGTCTTGCCAGAAGCATGTTGTTGCGGCGGCAGTGATTGTTACGCCGCGTTCACGTTCCTGTACCATCCAATCCATTTCGGTGGTGCCGTCGTCTACCGTACCGAGTTTATGTTTTTTGCCGGTATAGAAAAGAATTCGTTCGGTAGTTGTTGTTTTACCTGCATCAATGTGCGCAGCAATTCCGATATTGCGTACTTTTTCTATTGGATATTCGCGTGGCATCTATTTCCTTTTTTAAGGTAACTGAAAAAATCTACATCCCACTATTCCACCGAAGAACGACACCGAGTAATTCAGGATTCCATTCCATGAGTAGTTGATATGCTTTTGGTGCCTCGTGTCCTTGTACACGATGACTTATCAACGGTGTAACGTTAAAACGTCCCTTTGCAATTAGCGATAACATTAATCGTCCATCATCTTCACTTGTCCAGAAGTTCGATGACGATTCTTGACGCGGACGAATGGAATTGTGTGCACCATAAAGAATCAGACCTTTCTTATGCACATCGCGATAGAAATTGACTTTCGGCGTTTCACCGCGAGTACTTGCTAACAGTACGACTCGCGCACCCCAACCTGCTATGTCTAACGCGGTGGTAATCGCATCAGGATGTCCTGTTGCTTCTATGACTACAGTAGGACCTTTCCCCATAGTGGCATCGGCTAACTGTTTTGAGAAATCTGTATCTTCAGGATTTAACGTGAAGTCTGCACCGATGTCTTTAGATAGTTCCAAGCGACTATCTGTCAAATCTGCTGCAATCACAGGTACTGCTCCGCTCAATTTTGCAAGTTGTAGTGCAAGTGAACCGATGAGACCTTGTCCAATAACGAGTGTTGATTCACCTAACTCAATCCGTGCTTTTCTCACACCTTGTAACGCTATAGCACCGAGATTAAAGAAAACTAACGCTTCAGATGGCGCGTCAGATGGTTCTATCTTAAGTAAACGGCTCGGTGATGCTACAAAGTGACTGGTGTGTCCATGCGTTGATGCGACACGGTCCCCTTCACTATAACCACTGACATTTTTACCAACCGCTACCACTTTGCCGATATTGCTATAACCTGGTCGTGATGGATATCCGCCGCGGGCATTAGGAAGTGATAACAAAAATGCGCGTTCCGTGCCAGGACTAATAAGCGTGCATTCTGTTGCTATTAGAATTTCGTCATCCTTGATATTAGGTAGTTCAAACGTCTCAATGTCAACCATTGCACGTTCTGGCCAAATAACCCGTTGTCCTTTCATATAAAATATCACACCTTAAAAAATGAAGGATAGTCGTTTTTCAGAAGTATATCAGATAAACGACTATCCTTCAAGAATTTTATTATCAGTCAATGCTGTCAGCAGTGTTCACGGTATGTCCACATCCACCTATCTATCTGACGGTGCTATATTTAGTGTAACATACCCTGTTCCTTCTCGGTAGGGAGATTTGACATAGAGTAGAATACGCGTTTCATTATGTTCCTTGATTTTACTGAGGATATTAGAGTATTTCTTAAAATCCTTTATCGTTGCATATTCCACCTCTTGAATGAGGTAACCAGGTCTGATACCTTTCCGTTCTGCCTCACTACCTTCTCTGACTTGTGTAATAATAACACCTGTTTCATCTTCTGAATATCCGAACTGTTCAGCGAGTGCAGGTGTTAATTCTTGAGCTTTAAGTCCAGCAAAATCGAATTCTGGTTCCCGCTCAAGCGAAGTAACTGCTTCCTCTGTTCGTTTGCCCAACTTAATAGTCAGTTGTTTTTCTTTACCATCTCGCAATATTTCTACCTTAACAGATTTTCCGACAGGTGTTGCCGCGACGGTATTCCTCAAGTGTGACAGGTCCTTCACATTCTGTCCGTCAAACTTGATGATAATATCGTCTTTTTGCAAGCCACCCTTATGAGCAGGACTATTTGCACCGACGTAATTGACTAAGACTCCTTCGGTTGAATCAAGGTTATACTTATCGGCTAATTCTTGGTCAACGGTTGCCATTGAGATCCCGAGCCATCCGCGTTCAATCTCCCCTTTTTCAATGAGTTCTGGTAGAAGTTGTTTTACGAGATTGCTTGGGAGTGCGAAACCTAAACCAATATTACCAGATGACAATCCACCTGTTGCGATATAGGTATTTATCCCGACGAGTTCCCCGCGGATGTTAATCAATGCTCCGCCGCTGTTTCCACGATTGATCGGTGCGTCCGTTTGTATAAAGTTACCGTAAGCGGTAATACCTGTTGCGGGTCGTTCTTTCGCACTCACAATACCGCGTGTAACAGTTTGTGATAAGTTTAGCGGTGTTCCGATGGCGATCACCCATTCTCCGACTTCAAGTTTATCTGAGTCACCGAAGGGCAGTACCGTCAATCCACTTTCTTCAATTTTGATGACCGCTAAATCGGTACCACCCCCATCCTCTCTTGCGTCATCACGCCCGACTAAGGTTGCTTTATAGTCCTTACCATCTGCCAGGGTGACGGTGATTTTATCGGCACCTTTTATCACATGATTATTGGTGAGGATATAACCGTCTTCACTGACTATTACACCGGATCCTACACCTGTAGTAGGTCTTGGAGGCTGAAGTTCATCAAACGGAATTGTACGTTCGGGAATGCGGAATCTAAACCATCTTTCTGGCTCTAATTCGTCATATCTCCGTCTAAATTCTTCACTATCCCTTCCTTCAGGTGGAATTATCTGTGTGAGGGGTGGTGTTGGTTCCTGATTCGGTTCTATTTTTGTTGTTATTTGCACCACAGATGACCGCGTCCGTGCTACCAAATTGATAAATGCACGATTAGCAC
>VXOP01000100.1 GCA_009839975.1 Candidatus Poribacteria bacterium | reverse complement strand
GAGATATACCATGTTGTTACAAGAAAAACATAATGAATTTGCTGTAAAATGTTTCGCTACATTTATGAAACCAAGCAAAGTCGCAGAAGCTCTTATTGAAGAATTTCCACACGATTTTCCACAACCACTAACACCGCCTGAATTAACCAGTTTTGAACAAGAAAAAGAAAGCATAGTTTACCAATTCAAAAAAGATGAATATGTTAAACAAAAACTAGAAGAAGTGCGAAAACAATACGCGAAAGATGTCGGATTCATGAAAGCAGAAAACAAACTTAGCAGAGTCAAGAAAAGATTTGTAGAAGTTTTTGAAAATGACTTTGATCAAGAATCGCAAGAAGAACTTGATGAACGACACACTCAACTGCTGGATAAGCATAACTTAGAGGTAGACAAACACAACAGAAACCTCAAAGCAGAACTTGCAAACCAACTCCGAAGGCTAAACATTAAACACCCACAATTCCCTGAGAAATATCGGCAACTATTCATTCAAACACGCGATGAATTCTTACAGAATCACCGCATCAACAGCATACCAATCAACGAGAACATACAGCACGAATTAGAAAGTATCTACAGTTATGTAAAAGAAGCAATTTACCAAGCAGAAACGCCTAATGATGTAATTAACCAAGTCAGAATGGCACACACTATTCTCAAAACGCTTGCAGCACAAAATGAAAACGACTATCATAAACAGACTGACCATAGAAACACGCAAGAAACGAATGAACTCTGAAAAGGATAGATCAATTATGACTCACCATACACCCATAAGAATCGCATGCGTCATTCTTATCGGATGGTTCAGTGTTCTTAGCGATTCGCTTCACGCGGATCACTGGAAATGCGGTACACCGCTACTGATTAAGGATACTCAGCTGAGTCAAAATTCGAATCAGGTGAACGCAGCACCTGCAGCACCTGCAGCACCTGCAAGAGTAGGTCAAACGCAACGCTTCTTTGTTCACATCCCAGAAGCATCAATCAATGCTACCTGTATAGCAGTAGGAATTCATTGTTACATATTCATTGATACTGAATACCAAGATATGCTATCAGAAGCAACTGCGAAAGGTGTTGCGGATACATTTGATACGAATATCTATCCAAAAGTTCAGCAGTGGATGGGGTCAGAATTGAAACCCGGTTTAGACCGTGATAGTAGGATCACCATCCTCTTTCATGATGTGGATATGAATGAATCTGGACAGGATTACGGTGGCTATTTTGCACCGCAAGACCTGAATCCTACCTCTCCAAATAGCAATCGTCGTGATATGCTCTACATGGATATCTTTCAGTTTAGGGAACGTTCCCGACATACATTTTTCAGCAGCCTAACACACGAATTGGCACATTTAGTCAATTGGTATCAGAATGGTGGAACGACAGACCAACGTTGGTTAGAAGAGGGGATTGCTTCATTGGTCGAATGGGGTGTCTACGGTACAGTTCATAATTTGTTTGTAGATAATTATCTTGCGAACCCACGTATGTCATTAATTACAGAAAACACAACAGATACCTACTATGGAGGCGCGTTTTTACTGCTCTTATATCTTTATGAAAAACATGGTGGTATTAACTTTATCCGCACACTTGCAGATGAAGACGCATTAGGTCTATCAGCAATCTCTTTGACTTTAGGTGAGAAAAAGCATATCGTAGATGTCTTTCTGAAATGGGGAATAGCAAATTGGTATAATAACACCACACGCGGAAACGAATATGGGTATCAGAATCTACGAAACCGGAGAATTACTGCTCCTACACCACGAATTACAAACTACCCCACGACTTCAAACTATATACCGATAGAGAGTTGGGGTACGCAATATATTCTATTACAGAATCTTCCTGAAATCCTACATCTTTCATTGATTACCAATTCACAATCAAGACTTCACACGAATGTCGCGTATCTCCCACCGCACGCAAACTCACTCATCGTCACACCAATTCCATTAGTATCTGCATTAGATGATGCAGAATTTGTGCCTACCCATGAGATAACAATCAGGAACTTGGATCGTAATGGTCAAATGCTGCTAATTGTCACATCTGAACATCCTCAGAGTTTCCGTTATGTTGCAAGAACGGGAACAACGGGTGAAGGTACGGATATTGAAGAATTGGACAAGATCTCTCGGATAGAATTAGAGGAACCCTTCAACACTTTGAGTCCGATATCAATTGACTATCTCAGCAGAATCAACTCACAACCATTTAGTATAGATGACAGTATAGGGGTATCACACATCACATCTAACCGTTATCCTAAGATTGAGCCGATGTCTCAAATTCATCTTTCCAGCAGCTACAATTCAATTGTAATTCAGGATGGAAACGCCTTTACTACGAGCAAATGGGGACTAGAGATATTCGCGTTAAACCCATCTCCAATACGTGTTGGAGAAATCGCAACACCAGGTGAAGCACAGGCAATCGCTATTGATGGGGACACAGCTTTTATCGCTGACGGTAAAGCTGGAGTTCAGGTTATTGATACTGAAAATCCTGCATCTCCGAGAATTGTAAAAACACTTGGTGGTTTTCAAGACGCACGTGATGTTCATATAGCGAATGATGAACTTTATACCGTTGATGCAATCCGTGGATTGCTGGTATTCAGTCAACGAGATATAGTCAATATCAATAATCCGCATCCCCGCAAGTCTTTTAAAACTGCAGGTATACCATTCAAAGTTACTACAAATGAACAGGGAACTGTCTACCTGAGTGATAATGCACAAGGACTTTACATATTATCTTCCGATCCACTCGGTGGTTATTTAGTTGATGCTACGATTCCACTACTTATGCTGGATTTTGAGATTTTTGGAAAATATGCACTTACGGTGTCAAGAAATTTAAGGATCATAGATATGGGTTCTCTCCTGAATCCACAACCTGTTTCGGGATTAAACACCCCCGGGATAACTTCATCAGTGAAGTTTTTTGAAGGTCTGCTTTACCTGACTGATCAACATGCAGGACTGCAGATTGTTGATGTAAGTAACGTTCAAACGCCACGGTTAATATCTTCACACCTTACGACCGGCAGTGCTAAAGATGTAGCATTACTGTATTCAAATTCAGATAAGAAGACCTATGCTTATATTGCAGATGGTAAGGGTGGTATACAGACACTTGATGTTTCAAAGCCTGAAATGCCTATCTGGTTAAACAATTTCATTGCAAACGGAGACCCTTATGCTCTTGACGTTCATACCGATGGTGCGAAAACACTTGTTGGTATTGCAAATGGTATAGGAGGCTTAAAGATAGTCGAACTATCAAAACCTTACAACGGACAAGTGGTTAAAGATATTCATGCAATTTCAGGATCCCACGGGGCATTATGTGTTCAAATAGAAAACAATCACGCTTATGTGGGTACGGATGCGGGTATGGACATAATCAATCTGATGACAGAGGAAACCGAGTTGCATATCAACACATCAAATCCTGTATGGGGAATTGAGATAAAGGACGGTTATGCATATCTGTGTGCAGGTTCCCTCTATGTCGTTGATGTGAGTAATCCAATGCGGAGTCGTATTGTATCAAGACATGAAATTTCCGGTGATGCCTATAAAATTACATGCAATTCTGAATATGCTTTTGTGGCCGCACTGGAAGGTGGAGTCTACACTTTTGACCTGTCTGATGTTACGCGTCCTCAACCAATCTCTCATTTTCCTACTGACGGGGCTGCTACGTATGCAACCTCTGATGATAACTACATGTATGTCTTAGATAACAGACACGGGTTATTGCAGATAGATATACAGAATCCACAGCAACCAAAATTGATTTCAGAGTATACCGAGACTGAACTACCTATTACTGCTGCCCTAAATGCAAATCACCTATATCTGCTTGATAGCAAGAGCATACAGATAATTGATAAACGTTCAATGGAACGTGTCACACGGTATACACAGATACAAGCTCCGAACGACCTTGCTATTAACAATGGAACACTGTATCTCTGTGATCTGTTTCAGTTAAGTATGTTTCGCATTCAAACGGATGATTCTAACTTAGCTGTTGAGGAATCTTATGAGCAAACAACCTTCCAACCTATTCTCTCCACATCAACTTCAAAGAATAACTTATTTCAGAATTTCCCTAATCCGTTTAATCCTGAAACATGGATTCCTTATTCTTTGTCCAAACCCATTGATGTTTCTTTGTCAATTTATGATGTGCAAGGAAGGTTAATTATACAACGTTCATTGGGATTCCAAAAAAAAGGTGATCATACTGCTCACTGGAATGGGAGAAACAGAGAAGGTGAACCTGTGGCAAGTGGCATCTATTTTTACACATTGAACGCTGGAGAATTCTCTGCTACACGAAGAATGTATCTTCAACGTTAAAGTTTCTGTAGGAGCGATCTCCGAATCGCGACCTACTAAAAATTCTGTAGGAGCGATCTCCGAATCGCGACTCTGTAACCCATAATTAGTTGTAAACGTTAAACTTTCTATAAAGAGATGGTGTCTAAATGAAGAATCTTTAACTATCAACAGACAATCACCACTGATGTGAATTACGGACTTTTAGGAGGAGATTTAGGGATGTCAACTAACAGCGTTACTGGTAGTTTTCGAGGTATTGACGTTAGTTTTGCTTATGAGGGCTCTCATATTGTAATGAGTGTAATGAATAATGCAGAACAAGGTAGACGTTTACGCGTTATGTTCCAACAACAACCGTTGAGTGGACGCGTCAATTGGGTTTCTTTCCAACTTACTCAACATGCTCAAGATATTGTCGTGCCACCAGAAGTCATACATTCATATAAATTGGCATTCTATGTTGACAATCATGAACCGATTGCTACTTTCACTGAAAAGATTTTAAAGGAATTAAAACTGGTACAAGAAAGTCAATCTGCAGACGATGCGACAGATGAACCGATTTCAGATTCAAGAGAACAACAGCAACAAAATACTGAGAATGTTCGGGTAGAAAAAGAAGGTGCTACCGAAGAGGTTGAAACACAATCAAAAACTCAGACGGACGATGTCGTTACCAGTGTAGAGACACGTTCAGAAACACCCTCAAACGATGAGCCATCTAATCAGGATCTTGCTGACAGTTCTAATAGTCCTGATAAAACACTGGAAAACAATGAGGTTAAACAGACAAGTGCTACGAAACAAACAGTGTCAGAACCGAACACATCAATACCTAATACAGTTTCACAAATGCCTGGCCTCCTTAATCAGAAAAAACATTATTTAGGTAAGTATATACCAAATGTTGGCACTGAACTACAATTTAAGATCAAAGTGCCATCACTTCCGAAGAGCGCGTCCCAGAAGCACGCAACTTTCATACCACCCCGACCCGCCATAGGATCTAAAGCGAATGGTAAGAAAAACGGGTTCTTTGGACAATTAGCAGGAACTTTTGGATTCACCTTCTCTAATAGGAAAAAGGAATACTATACACAACGTAACAGACATCTGTATGAGAAATTCCATGCAGATCTGGAAAAATTGGAATCAGATTACAATAATGGCTACGGTATTTCTCTTGACAATTGGGATCTTGAATCATTAAATGAAGAAGAAACCGCAGTGCTTCTTCTGAATCTCATGGTCAATGAAATCAATGCTTGGAAAAAAGTTGCATTGAAGCGAGAATCAACCAAAGAGACCCTCGCTAAATCCCTACAGAATATTGAAGATGAACTGAAGCATACGTTGAAACAGACAAGAGGGATGCAAGCACCAGCTCCCACACTGTTTCCTGATCGTACAGCTATGACAGATCAAGACCTGATGAACATTCAAGAAGACTGTGACACCTATCTTAAGCGTTTCTCTGAAAAGTTAGCTACACTTGAACAGCAGCATGCAGAAAAAGTAAGAATACCTGTTTTCAAAAAATTCTTACTTGAATTTATACGTGACAAACTCTTTTTAGCAGTCGCCAAATACAGTGATCTACCTTCTGTTCAATCAAGATTGAATTGGTTTCTTGATTTAGTTGAGTATGAAATCATACCGATTGAACCGGGTAAAACGAAGGTTTCCCCTGAATATCACGAGGTAAAAGAAAAACGGAATTGTGATCTGGAAACTGATACAGTGGCTGAAGTCATTTTGCCAGGTTTGCAGACAAAAGATGGGAAACGGGTTGTCCAAAATGCAATTGTGATTCAAGCGGAGTAGTTTGTGCTTACCAGACAGGAACTTCTTCAACGTATTACGCGTGTCCCTCAAGTTAACATTGGTCATTTTCCTACACCTTTAGAGGCATGTCCACGTTTAACCGAAACGCTTGGGGGGCCCCAAATCTTCATGAAACGTGAGGATTGTTCTGGATTAGCATTCGGAGGTAACAAAGTTAGACAGTTGACCTTTACTATCGGTGAAGGTGTATCCCAAGGGGCTGATACAATTGTGCATGGTGCTGCCTCCCAATCTAACCACTGTAGACAGACTGCCGCAGCTTGTAGTAAACTTGGGCTGAAGTGTTATCTACGTCTGGCACGCGACCAAAAAAGTGTCATACAAGGAAATGTCCTATTAGACTATTTAACTGGTGCGGATGTTGAATTCGTTGATGTTCCATTTGGACCGAAATTAGAGGAATTCAAACGCAATCTTGCTGAAAAACTAAAGGCTAATGGATTAAAGCCTTATGTCGTAACATCACCGCGATCCACAGCTCTGGCAGCTGTAGCATTTGCGTGGTGTATCGCAGAAATCCATCAACAGCAAACGAAATTAGGAATTGATGCGAATTGGATTTATACGTCCTCCGTGGGTGGCACCCAAGCTGGTTTAGTATTAGGCACAAAATCCTTAGGTATGAAACTCAAACCCTATGCTTGTGCACCTATACATTGGGAAGGGAAAATTGATAGAATTCGCGATGCTGCAAATTCTGCTGCAACAATTCTCCAACTTGATACAAAAGTGAATGATGTAGATATAATCAATACAGATAATTATATAGGTGAAGCTTACGGACACCTCACACCTGAAGGTATCGCAGCCCTCAAATTAGTTGCAAGGACAGAAGGAATCATCCTTGATCCTGTTTACACATCAAAGGCGATGGCATGCTTGATAGATCATATCAAAGAAGGTAGGTTTAGTACCGACGATGTCGTCATATTTCTGCATACTGGTGGTACACCTGCACTGTTTGCATATAATGAAGAATTGAATGAAACATTGCCGTGATAGATTACGAAGACCCCATCGTAGGGGCGAGGTCCCCTCGCCCGTTTTGGAATGTTACATTAATTCTGAAGTTCACTATAATCCATTGATTCCTACCTTGTGTATTTCTCATAGTGAACGAACTCAGTAGACTCTAACCTGACAGAATTGCCTTCCTCAGTTTTCATATAACCCATTCTCAGTAACGTTATCACCTCAAGATAATCCGGTATGTTGAAATGTTGCTGAATCTGTGTCCGGTCCTTCTGAGATTCTAAAGGAGCACTCACGAATTGAACACCGATGTTGATAGATGTAGCCGCGAGTAGTATATTCTGAATTAGCATCCCCATACTTAACCACATCCATCGGGTAGCACCTTCACCGGGTGGTTGCCGACGAGTGTTCATCGTGAGGAGGAGTAGCACTGGCGATTCTCGAACTTGTGTAGCGATATCTTGTGCCGGCAATTTACCTAATCCGATATACCCTAAAAATGATAGGGGTTTCGCGTAATTTAGCAGAACTCTTAGAATATTCTGAGTGAATTTCTCGGGAGCATTTCGAATCAATTGAGGTAGATTCACATGGTCTGTTAGCAGAACGCCGTCACCCCGTTCTGTCCATTCCTCTTCATTGAGTCGCATCCATTGACTATTGTCATCTAAGAATTGCGTATCCCTGAACTGTTTCATGATTGCTTGTTCAGTCATATTTGCAAGTATGTCTTTACCCTTCTGATCTTTAATAAACACTAACTCCCAAGGTTGCACATTAAAGGGTGAAGGAGTCCATCTCGCTGCTTCAATGATTCTATCCAAATCAGCATCATCAATAGGACGTTCTTGAAATTTTCCTCGGTAACTACGACGGTGGATTATTGCATGATATAAGTTCAATTTATACCTCCGATGACTTTTCCAACACTACAAACACTTTATAGCGAACATTGAAATTAATGATACAAAGTCCCTGTAGGAGGGAACTCCGATTCCCGACTGAATGCTTTGATAG
>VXOP01000265.1:7728-8214 GCA_009839975.1 Candidatus Poribacteria bacterium | reverse complement strand
CAGTGTATGCGTTTTGTACGTGCTTGAATAACGATTAGACTTACCAATCACAACAAAATAAGGCGGATCATAACGATTTTTTAGCGCACGAACCCACTCATTTCTATCATAATCAAACCAGTCATCCGACTGATGATTGCGTCCTATAAGCACCACAAGGTCTTCATCAGGAGCAGGATCTGCGACAAGTTGCCAACTTACATCATATCCCTTCGCAGCATCTCCTTCGCGATCTATCACCTCTATCGTTATTGTTGAGATTTGATGCGTATTCTCGGAACTGCAGCCTATTTGAAATAGTAGTAAAAACGCTATTACTAAAAAAACAACAAGTTTTTTCATTGAGAATTCCACCGGCACGACGTTGTTTACAACGAACGGTGTTTCGTGTAGTTTTTCCATGATTATTCCTTTGGGTTCCATACTTCAGATTTTCGCTCTATGAAAAGTCGTAAATTGGATTTGCCTTGATAAACGCAATTATAG
>VXOP01000265.1:0-7718 GCA_009839975.1 Candidatus Poribacteria bacterium | reverse complement strand
CAATTATAGCATAAATATCAGAACTTACGCAAATTATGACCTAAGACGGAATTTCCAACATGATTGCAACTCATTCTACCTGAGCGCGTCTATTTACATATAACAGCATGACACTGATCGCATAAATTGGTGCTGTGAAGGCAGTAAGACACGAACTTACCAAACTGCTTATTGCTAAAGATGGAGAGAGTTGTTTGTTGTAATCCGACTCGAATGTATCTGCTATCATGGACAATATTTTCTGCATCGGTATCCCATCTTCAAAATCTAATAGCGCAAGTATCACCATGTATCCGATAGCGTATATCGTTTCAACCGCGACTATAACAACGCCGATTGCAAGGATAGTACCACATACACGCCACCACGCACCTCGGACTAAACCTCTACTTCTTCTCAACGGATGCTGTAACATCGGAGTTTCAAGAAGCACCACGGGACCATACAAAACCCAAGCGATAAGATAATAACCAACAAGTGGTATACTCAGAAGAATGAAGAACGACAAAGAAGGGTCAGACGGTTCATACATTCCTATAAAACGAGTCCAGTAGGTTAAGAACATAAGATATAAAAGTGTGCTGCCACAATAGCGAGAAAAGCAAGAAGTGAACCTGTGGAACACTTCACGAAGCGTGATTTGTCTATCGTAATGAACTTCTCCTGCAATGATAATCAATAATCCTATCTCTAATGTCAGAAGTAGATCGTAGAGAATGTCATCAAAAATATGGTAGGCTTTATATTTCCAACAAAGGAATAACACACATTCTCGCAGCACAAATACACCGGTACAGATCACAATTGTACCAAAAAAACAACGAAAATAACCACGATATAGACTAAACGCCCGGTCTATAATATCTATCCAATTCATCATTAATAACTGAATAACCCTGACACCAACCTTGACATGTCGTCACTGTCTTGCTATAATAGGTCATACTGCATATTCTGTATCTATTTAAGTTGTGCTAAATCAGGTATTTTAATTTACGAATGCAAAAATCGAGACTTCTTCTCCTGTTCTTAACCCTCTTTTTCGTGATGCTTGGGTTTGGGATCATTATACCACATCTTGCTTATTACGCAGAAGATATTGGTGCATCTCCCACCGAAATTGCAGTCTTAATGTCAATCTATGCCGGAATGCATCTGGTATTTGCACCGTTATGGGGACGACTGTCTGATAAATACGGAAGAAAACCCGCTATACTGCTTGGTTTGTTAGGTAATGCCTTTTCGTTAGTCGGTTTTGGATTAAGCACAGATTATATTTGGTTAGTCTTGACTCGTAGTGGGGCAGGAATTGCTTCCGCTGCAGTGATACCGAGTGTGATGGCTTATGTTGCAGATGTTACTACACCTGAAGAACGCGGGCGCGGTATGGGTTTAATGGGTGCAGCGATGGGGCTCGGTTTCATTCTCGGCCCGGCTTTAGGCGGGATGTTCCAGGGGCATGATATTCCCTTCTTTGTTGCTGGTGGACTATCGTATCTAACTTTTATTTTTGTACTTGCGATCCTACCAGAGTCGATCAAGGAAGAAACAGAATCTGAACACGAATGGGTTTCACCTCGCGAACTGTTCCGGAGGTCTTCAATAAAATCACCACTAACACCTCTATTCCTTCTCGCTTTTTTCTCTGCTTTCAGTTTTGCTGGTTTAGAGTTAACATTTCCACTGTTTGTAAGAGATGTTTGGGGGTATGAACAAAAAGAATTGGGACTCATGTTCATGGTCATGGGTGCTATTGTGGTACCGTTACAAGGGGGATTACTCGGTAGGTTGATTAACATGTTTGGAGAACGCAAGATAATAGTAACGGGTATACTGCTGAATGTTATAGGGATGGTGCTTTTTGTCTACGCTTTTTCCTTTCTTACACTCACGATCTATTTGACTATAACTGGCATAGGATATCAATTAATCCGTCCGACAAATACTTCGTGGATATCTAAGCAAACGCATATTGGACAAGGGACCGCAATCGGGATTATGGATGCGTTTTTAAGTTTAGGACGTGTCCTGGGACCGATTCTCAGTGGATGGCTTTATGGTATGGTTTCGGACCCAACAACAGGCAAGGACACATTTGTTAAGGTTTTGGGTGGTTGGTTACCCGGGAAATATGCTTATCCTTATGTGATTCTGGCATGTATCTTATTAATTGCAGCTTGTTGTTTATATCTTCCGTTACGTCGTGTTGAACAGAAAACCTAATTTCTGAATTCATTCACTTCTGCAGAATTGGTGGAAGTTTATGTTTCACACGACGTGTGTTGTATTCTAACCTATAACGTTGATGTTCCTCGCTATCAGGATAATGTTCATTACTCGGATATGGGTATGATGACATCCCATGAAACGGTAATGGCTCAACTGTCTGAGAAGTGAGTGTATTGATGTCCCCATCCTTATCCCATCCATCGCTATAGAGGATAAAGTCACGCTGCCATCCAGTTTTTAGTGGGGGTAGACGTGATGCGTCAAACTCAACTGTTATTTCATCTCCAGCATTGAGGATAACATACATATCATCGACCGTCTGTAGTACAGACTTAACATCTCCATAACGTGTGTAGTATCCAGCTAAGTCTCGCCACTGTGGTGTCGTTGTGAGTTTTTGGTAGTTAAAAAGATGGGGTGCATGCTCGTTTGGACGATACATCTCAGAAAAACCGCGATAATGGAGGTCTGCACTGTCTGGATTCAGTTCTGTTATTCTAATAGGAACATTCTGAGTTCCGACTGTGAAGAAGGCTGCATCCCAATAAATTTGCATATCTGTAGAAATACGAACCTGTCGGTCTTGTGATAGAAAAATACCTGTCAGATCAACAGTTATAGTCTTGTTTTTACCTGCGGGGATTCCTATCATATCCTTCACAGTAGTCCAGTTTCCTGCTGCATTCTTGACTGATACGGAAGGAAAGCTCGGTATCAGTGATCGGTTTTGAGATAAAGCAACATTGATACTCGTGTCCGTTGGGAATATCCATCCGTTCAGATAGAGTGTTATCTGTTCATCATTCGGCACATCACCGAGATCAAGAATGATTGAATGCGGTGTTACGACACCTTGATATGGACCAGGATTATGTTCAACGGCATAACGATAATCAGAGGTTTTGAGTGCATCAGACACATCGTTGCCAAGATGATCAACTGCTGACTTCGGATACCGTTTTTCAGACACCTTATATATAGTAAATTCTGAAAACGGTGGCGGTGTATACTGTTCGTTCACATAAATGTCAGTATCTTCAGGATGGTCGACCGCGATGAGTTTGACCATATCAAAGTATGCGGTTTCCCATAGTTCCTCTGTAATCTGAATGGAATACTTACCCGATTTTGGTTTTATCTGTGATGCCGGAATTTTTATGAAATCTCTGGTTTCATCGGGTGCAACGAACCCCATAGCGGTTACCAGTCCAAGGGGTGCACGCCACAGTAGGTCAGTGACAAACTGATACTTTTCACCGTCATACACATAGAGAAAAGGACATGATCCTTTCAATACCTGTTTCTCAAAGATCTTCTGTTTCGCTTTCGGTTCAATCACGTTCTGTGGGACACCGTTCGTCCAGACAACCCTGATGACATCCGCGATATCATAAGATCCTAAACCGAAATGTGAAGTCTGTTCTGATGTATAACGCACTTGATAAAGATCGCTAACTTTTACTTCAAGCTTCGACCCGATACCGTTCCTATTGACTTTGTTGTTTCCTGTGGTGATACCTTCTAACTGTATCTTGATCCAGTTGTTTCTGTTGCCACCGTTGTTTTGTAATGCTCGTATCTGTCCATTTCTGTTGTTGAAGAATAGGTCTAAGTCTCCATCATTGTCGTAATCGGCAATTGCCCCTGAGATACACGTCTGCTTTCGAGTGTTTGCATCTAAAATTGAACTCTTATCGGTGAAACGACCTGTACCGTCATTACGATATAGGAATAATCCATTTAGAGTGATAGACCATAAATCTAAAAAGCCGTCATTGTCATAGTCGAGACTTATTAACTTTGTTACATTGACAGGTTTTTTCTCTAATACTTGGGTTGATCGTTTGTCCACAACAAAGGTCCCATCCCCCCTATTTCTATAGAAGTGTATACCTGTTTGGGATGCAAGCATTAAGTCAATATCTCCATCGTTGTCATAATCACATAAGGTAATGGCAGTGAAACGTACATTTTGCGGGATTCCAGTTTCGTCAGATAACGCGCGCAGTTTCCCCTGTCTTAAATTGTCAAAGAGTGTGCATCCGTTGTTGCTATGAATGGCAATAATATCAATATCCCCATCGTCATCAAAATCGGCTGCAAGTGCATCATCTATCACCATTTCTTTATGGGTTTTATTATTACCATTCGTTGTTATAAAGGTTTGATCACTTACATCCACAAACGATCCATCACCGTTATTGCGATACATCTTAATACCTACATGTTGTATAAAGATGTCCAGATCACCGTCATGGTCATAATCAACCGGAAGAAGGAAGTTCCTTATAGGTCCATACTCCTGATGCTGTATTATTGGCGTTGCGTCCCAAGATTCGTTTTCGGTTGTTTTAAGAACCGTAATGCCGGATGTTGAATGTAATAGAATCTCATGTTTTCCATCTTTGTTTAGATCCGCAAAGTAGGATGCATAAGGGTTAAGTGAAAACTGCCGTATGATTTCTTGATAATGTAAGTCGGGTACGAACGCACCATCTCTATTATTGAATAGTGCTGTTGATTGCGTTGAGAATATATCAATATCACCATCATTATCGTAGTCAACAAAAGAGAAACGCTTGTGTCCAACACGTTGATCCTGACTCGCTACCAATCCTATCTGATCAGAAGAATCTACAAATTCAATGTCTATAGGAATGCTCTGTTTTGCGGTAAGTCTTGATTTTAGCCCTGGAGGAAATTTCTCGATCGGATGTCCGATAATATTGGTAACAAGTTCACCGATTCCTTGTTGATATCTTGGACTTGCGCGATGCACATTCTCAAAAATTTGGGTGTTTCGTGCAGCTAATGTCTGATCGCTTTTCTGTATTGCATCTATTCCTTGTGTTAGGTATTTTAGTTTATCTGTATCGGTGTCTTCCAAGAGGATGTTTAATTGCAGGCATATCTTTTCTGCGGCATCGTACTGTTCTTGTCTGATGAGTGCTTGAGACAATTTCATGAGAATTACGATGTTGACAGGAGTACGTAAGTGAAGTTCCTGTAGATGTGTGAGTGCTGCCTTCTGTGCATCAGGATCATTTCTTTGTCCGATGTAATGACGGACAAGTCTATACCGGAATTCTAAGTCATCTGGTGCTAATCGGATTGCCTCTTTCATCGCTTCTACTGCTTGGTCCACCTGTCCTTTCAATAGATGAACTTCAGACAATATAAAATGCAATTGACTCTCCATTGGCGTTACCGCTATCCCTTTCTTAACCCACTCTTCAGCAATATCCGCTTGTTGAAGACGTAGATGTGCAACTGCCAAGTTACCATATCCGATTGCTTCATCAGGCAGTAATGTGATGAGTTCCGTAAACGCTGGAATTGCTTTAGACGGTTGTGATTCTTCCAGAAACGCTAATCCTAAGTTTTGTTGCCGAATCGCTTCTTGGATTATGTTTTCGGTCTCTGTTTCCTGTGCAGAAACACACAATACAGTTGCGAGTAAAAAGACAATGCAAAGGCGGGAGACAGTGTTGTTTAGATAGGGGGTGAGGATAGTCATCTGTTATTCTGTTTCAGATTGTTGGAAGGATGAAGCGGAGTCCTGAATTGCTTTTTTCAATGATTTTAATCGTATCTCCAATGAATCTTCCAACTGTTTGAGGTGCAGCAACCATGAATCTTTAGATTCACCTTCACCAGTACCAAATCCATCGGTCATTTGCAGACGTATGTATTTCAATCGTTCCGCTTGTAGTGTTTTCATCTGTTTATCGTATTCTGCAATCCCGGTTTCCAAGAGTAGAGCAAGTTCTCGTATCTGTTCCATTAAATCCTCCTATGACTTCGTGTTGGGAAAGGAATTGTGAACGGTTTTGGAAACCGTTCACAATCAGTCCAATTTAACGGGCAGCCTTGAGAGAACCCCATGTGGTAGTTACTTTACCTTGTGGTTGAACGGGAGTAGATGGGAGTTCACCGACAATTTTTCTGAAATATACATCGTCTTCACCATCATTAGGACCTACCCAGACCCAGTATGCGGTAGAATCGGGGTTATTGAGTGTTTCTCGCATCGTTGCAGCTCCGAATCCCCAGATACCTGACCCGAACTGGTCGAGTTGTGTTGCGTTTTCCCAACCACTGTCGTCAAAATCAATTGTTTCCCATCCATCATTTCTTTCAGCGACTACTGGTCCAGCATCTGCTTTCCATGTTTCATCTGATGGAATATAAGTTCCATCGTCAAGTATGACATCAAAGAGTGCACCACCGCGTCCAGTTGCTCCGGGTTCAGCATCGTGAACATAGACCCCGATGATAGCATAACCGTCAGGCATTTCAAATTCAGTTACAGTGGCGACTTGCCAATTGTCCCCTTCAGCCACTTGTTCACCGTTGACGAATCCGACCCAAGAGTTGTCTCCATTGATTCTAAGTTTTGCTGCCCATAGACTGGATGCAGTTAAACAGATGACGATAAAAGTAAAAACGAAAAGTTTTTTCATTGTATTCTCCTTTTTTGTGTTAGTATTGCTTTAAATAACCCAAGTTGGCACAATGTGCAAAATATGCCCTACTAAAGTTTACGTTACAAATATCACTGGAACGATTATAGTAAGGTTAATAATTAAAGATACATTTCAATGTTTACGATGACTACCCTGCGTAGGGGCGAGGTTTCCTCGCCCGCTGTGCGGTGTATCATTAATTCTGACGTCCGCTATAAATACGACACTTGCGTTCCAGAAATTACATTACACTGTTTTTAATGTTCGCCCAAGAAGTTGTGACTTTGCCTTTCGGTTCAACAGGGAGTTGACCAATTGTATAGCGAAAATAAATATCGTCCTCTCCGTCATTGGGACCACACCAAACCCAATTCGCCTCACAGTCCGGATCATTGAGAACTTGTCGCATCGTTGCAGCTCCGAATCCCCATATACCTTCACCGAATTTCTCATATATTTCCAGTTCATCTTCCCAATCACTATCATCAAAATTTATCTTTTCCCAACCATCCTTTCGGTCAGCAATAGGGGAACCAGCCTGACATCGCCACCCATCTTCACCAGTGCCGATATAGTTGGGTTTGTCATTAAGGATGATGTCAGCGAGGAATCCGCCTTTACCCGAAGCACCCGGTTCAGCATCGTGAACATAGATTGCAACTAAAGCATATCCACTGTCAAGCGTGAATTCACTAACAGTTGGAACTTGCCAATTATTATTACGTGCAACTTCTTCTCCGTTCACAAAGACGACCCACTCGTTATCACCACTGACGCGCACTGTTCCTTTTGTCGGAGCAGCGTCTGCTATCTGAAATAGTATCAAACTACCAAACATTAACAACAGTGTTAGACAGATCAAAAAACGTTTAACCATAATATACCTCCATGATGGCGTTTAAGTTTTGCCAAATTGCATTTTTTTTGTTTGAACTTGCTTAGTTGTATCTTGTTTTGATTCAAAGGAATCATTCACTACTATTATTTTACCCTCTATATGAATAATATTCAATGTTAAAATAG
>VXOP01000182.1 GCA_009839975.1 Candidatus Poribacteria bacterium | reverse complement strand
ATGATATACTATACAGAAAGAGAACCGACAGTCTATCTTGAAACGACTGTTATCAGTTATCTGAGGGTATCAGATGAAAGAGGATTTTGAATATTGATTCCCACCTATGTAGGATAACAAGGAAACCGCATACAATGCCTACCTTGAATTGGATAGGAAAAGAAGCCGTCATCAACCACCATGATGAGGTACCGATACACACACTCACCCTTGACCGTGACCGATCCTTAGGATACGCAAACGAACCACTCGGTACTGGTAATCTGCTCGTTGAAGGCGATAACCTAACAGCACTTAAAGCACTCCTACCCTACTACGCCGGTAAAGTCAAATGCATCTTCATTGACCCTCCCTATAATACAGGCAACGAAAGTTGGATTTACAACGATAACGTTAACAATCCAACCATTCAAAAATGGCTCGGAAAGACCGTCGGTTCTCTGACAGTAGATCTTTCTCGACACGACAAATGGCTCTGTATGATGTACCCCCGCCTCTGCCTCCTTCATCAACTCCTTCGAGAGGACGGTGTGATCTTTATCTCAATTGATGATAATGAAGTGCATCATTTACGAATGCTAATGGATGAAATTTTTGGAGAAAAGAACTTTTTTGCAATTCTCACAAGAAGAGCAATGCACACCGTGCGCAACTCCAGTAAAGATTTTAATCACAATGCTGACTACACCTTGGTTTATGCCAAAGAGAAATCTTGGTTTGGTGAAGACAAAAGTCGGTATATTCGTTACATTACTGATAAATCAATGAAATATCCTCATGACGACAATGACGGTAGAGGTAAGTATAAACTTGATCCACTCAGTGCACGAAACTATTACACACCTTATACATTCACCTTTGAAAATGGCGTTGTATGGTCTCCCCCTTCGGGACGTTATCCAAGTTATTCACAAGATACACTTCGTAACATGGAACGCGAAGGTCGCATTGATTTTTCTGGGAACGAACCGCGGGCAAAACGCTATCTCTCTGAGGTACAAGAAGGACAACCACCAGACGTATTCCTTTCACCAGAAATAGTTGGATTTAATAAAGATGGAACAAGTGAACTACGTGACATATTTGGTGAAGGTGGTGTTTTTCCTCAACCTAAACCGGTAAAATTTATTAAATTTTTACTGGAATTGCTACGCTGTAAAGATGCCATTATTCTTGACTCTTTCGCCGGCAGCGGTACAACAGGCCACGCCGTCCTTGCACAGAACCGAGAAGATGGGGGTAACCGACAATTTATTTTAGTTGAATTAGAATCGCAAATTGCTCAAGAGATAACTGCTGTCCGTCTTCAACGCGTCATTGAAGGTTACACCTCTGAACAGGAGGGAAGTCTACAACGCTTGTTCGGTTCAGACAAAGAAACTTTTGCCTATTACCACGTCGGAGAAACCTTCTTGGAAAGACAGGAAATTCCATTTCATGAGATGGCACAGTACCTCTTTTTCAAGGAGACAGGTAGCCCGATAGAAACAGACACAGTACGTGCCCTCATGGAAGGAGATAGTCCGTCCTATGCTACCTGCACAACACCCGAAAGATATCAACGTGCTTTTTTAGGCAGCGTGGAAGGTGTTGGTGTCTATCTGCTTAACAGTGACGATGTCCTTAACGATAAACTCATAGACCGTTTGCCGCGTCATGATGGTAGAAGGATTATCCATTGCGGGGGTGCGCAGCTTAGTATTGGGATGTTAAAGGATCGCGGCATAACCTTCCGTCAAATGCCTTACAACCTTGTATAAAGAGAAAATCGTAGATTAGAACTCTTGCGGCGACACGGAGAAAGAAAATGCATCTACCCCTTAAAGAATATCAAGAACGTACCCTTGAAACGCTATCAGAATACTATCAGAAGTGCCTTCATTTCAATAACGCTAACACCGCATTCTACGATCTTACCAAACGCGCCTACGTACCTATTGAGTCCTTGTCTGGAATGCCTTATGTTTGCCTGCGGCTGCCAACAGGAGGTGGAAAAACGTTAGTTGCGTGTCATGCTGTCAGTGTTACTGCGTCTGAACTTTTGAAAACCGATACGCCGCTTGTGCTTTGGCTTACGCCTTCAAATGCTATCCGTGATCAGACATTAAATGCGCTTAAAAATCCGTTGCATCCTTACAGAGATGCTTTCGAATCCGCGAGACGCAAAGTAGAAGTTTTTACGGTAGGGGGAGCCCTCTCCCTACCACTACATATTTTGAACACAAAGACCACAATTATTGTTTCCACGATGCAAGCATTTCGCGTTGAAGATACGGATGGTCGCAAAGTTTACGAGCAGTCAGGGGCATTAATGGGACATTTCACACACTTATCAGATGAAGCACTTTCAGAGGTAGAAAAGGACGAAAGCGAAAAACCTATCTATTCACTCGCGAACCTATTATGTGTCAAACGTCCGCTTGTGATTGTTGATGAGGCACATAATGCGCGGACGGCACTCTCTTTTGACACCCTTGCCCGATTCAATCCATCGGCAATCATTGAATTCACCGCAACACCCGATACAACCCAAAACCCTTCTAATGTTCTCTATACAGTCTCCGCAGCGGAACTACAAGCAGAAGACATGATCAAAATGCCTATCCTTTTAGAAACCATGCCGGACTGGAAACAGCTGCTCACTGCTGCGATAGCACAACGAAACACGCTTGAAGGAGAAGCAAAAAAAGAACGACAAGAAACAGGTGAATATATCCGTCCTGTTATGCTGATTCAGGCACAGCCGAGACATAAGGACAAAAAAACTTTGACTGTTGAAGTCGTTGAGAAGTGCCTACTTGAAGAGCACAGCATCCCCAAGGAACAAATCGCTCGCGCTACAGGTGCGGACAAGGAACTTGACGACGTAGATATCAATGATTCGGAATGCCAAATCCGTTACGTTATTACAGTACAGGCATTGCGGGAGGGGTGGGATTGTCCGTTTGCCTACGTTCTTTGCTCTGTCGCCGAAATGAGATCTTCAACTGCAGTTGAACAGATTTTGGGGAGAGTCATGCGACTGCCGAAAGCGCAACGTAAGAAACAGGCAGCCCTTAATAATGCCTATGCTTTTGTTGCCTCTCGGAACTTCTACGCTGCTGCTTCCGCCTTAGCCGATGGTCTCGTTCAGAATGGATTTCAGAAGCAAGCCGCTGCTGAACTTATTCGTCCTATAGACGAGGAACAAACCACCCTTCCGCATTTTGAAGGTTTAATAACGTCCGCCCCTGATCCTGCTCCTGCTGAACAAGGGGAAACCTTTAAAGTGCCGAAGTTAATGGTCCAGCAAAATCAGACATTCCTTGATTTTGAGGCATCCCGTTTTTTAGAGACGGTATGGCAGTTATCTGAGTGTGATGCTGAACTTACTGAAGAAGAATTCCCATCTGAATTTGACACAGGAGAACGGGGTGAAATCGGTATTTCTGAAGAAGGAAGAGTTGAGATGCAACATTTAGGTGTTTTGCATCAACAGATGTCTCTCCTTGCTCCAGATAAGAACTGGGATGCTGCGCGCCTTGCAGATTGGCTTGATAGAACAATTTTGCATTTGGACATTCTACGACGAGAGTCACTTCCTTTCCTTCAACGTTTAGTTAAGTACCTTATTGAAGAACGCGACATGCCTATAGCGTTACTTATCCGTAACAAGTACGCCCTCAAAGATGCTGCTGAAGCGAAAATTGACAGCCATCGCCAAAATGTACACCTTGGTGCATACCATAGTCTTCTCTTGCCTGAATGTGAAACGCCAGTTATTGTGTCCCCAGACCACTGCTTCTCATTCGATCCACTCCGCTATCCTTATAACACGCGTTATGAAGGTTTATATCAATTTCAGAAACACTACTATCCTCACGTCGGTGATCTAAAAGATACGGGTGAGGAATTTCAATGTGCCCACTTTATTGACAAGTTACCGCAAGTGAAGTATTGGGTACGGAACATAGAACGACAGCCAGCCCTTTCTTTCTGGTTACAGACTTCAACCGATAAATTTTATCCTGATTTTGTATGCCTTTTAACCGATGGTCGCTATTTGGTTGTTGAGTCTAAGGGTATGCATCTATGGTCAAATGATGATTCAAAAGAAAAACGTGAGATCGGTGACTTGTGGGAAGCACGTAGTAACGGTAAGTGTCTCTTCGTCATGCCGCAGGGAACAGAATTTGAGGTTATCCGTGCTAAACTCTCCTAAAACTTCATCGGGAATATAACCCAATTCAATATGTATAGAAATTATACATATCATCTCTGATATGTATAAAAAATCGCAAAAACTATACATATAGACAACAATATGTATAGAAATTATACATATCACCGCTGATATGTATAGAAATTGCGAAAAAGTATACATATCAGGTATAATATGTATAGAAATTAGCAAAAACTATACATATCAATTCACTTGGATGGCTGCCATGACGATAAAGACACAGTTTGATAGAGATACCCCGTGGAACGACATTCCTTTACTTCCACCTATAGCGGATATTGAATCGCGTCACATACTTAAGGCATGCATCTCCGCTATGTCGCAACTTGCACGGACAAATGCATTGGTAAAAACACTTCCAAACGAATCAGTTTTAGTTCACACACTCCCACTTCAGGAAGCACGGAGAAGTTCGGAAATAGAAAACATCGTAACGACTAATGATGAACTGTATCGTGCCATGACTTCTGATGATAACCAAGCTTCACCCCATACTAAAGAGGTATTGCGTTACCGAGAGGCTTTATGGGAAGGTATGTATGCCATGCATGATCGTCAGGTTATCAACATATCACTCTTTGAACAGATATGTTCGCGTATTCGTGAAATTAAGACGGACGTGCGTAGGCATGAAGTGAAAATACAGAACACATTAACAAAGGAGATTATCTACTCTCCTCCTTCAGGATACGACAATATCATAAAGTTTTTAACCAACCTTGAGCAGTTTATCAATGATGACAATGGACTACAACCGCTTGTCAAAATGGCAGTGATGCATTACCAATTTGAAGCAATACATCCTTTCGCGGATGGTAATGGACGAACAGGACGAATACTTAAGATTCTCTATCTAATACATCAAGACCTTCTTGATCTGCCAATTCTCTATCTCAGTCGCTATTTTATTCAAAATCGTTCTGAATACTACCGTTTTCTACGAGAAGTTACAGAAGAGGGTAAGTGGGAGCAGTGGATACTCTATGTATTAGCAGCAGTCGAACAGACATCACGAGAAACAGCAGACATGATTGAAGGAATCAATACACTTATAGGGAACTTTGCAGAACAAGCACACGGAAAAACAAGAGCTGTTGCGCGCGAAGGTTTTGTAGATTTACTGTTCAAATGGCCATACTGTAAAATCAACATTGTTGAAAGGGAATTAGAGTGTAGTCGCATTACAGCCACAAAATACCTAAACGAAATTGCAGAACTTGGTCTACTTGAACGGCAGAAAATTGGACGCGAATATTACTATATCAATAGAAACCTGATGGATTTGCTTTCAAATGTGTAGTGTGCATCCTCCGCAATGAATGTTAATCAATGGGAATATAACCTAGTTCAATATGTATAACAATTATACATATCCTCTCTGATATGTATAAAAAATCGCAAAAACTATACATATAGACGATAATATGTATAGAAATTATACATATCCTCTCTGATATGTATAAAAAATCGCAAAAACTATACATATTATACTATGACATGTATCAGTTTACATTTACCATAAGTAAAATCTCTCCCTAGACAAGTTATCCATCATATTTTCAATTCCCTTACTCAAATCACATTGAAAAGTAGCATAAACAAGTGATACTATAATTACATAGATCACAGATATACCTTCTGTTATGGAACTTGCTTTTTTACATTTTATATTCTATTAGATTTCCTGTCAACCAACACATTCAATTCCGGGAGTATAAAAAATGACTCATCGCGACATTTTAGAAAAAATAAGACTCGCATTTCCACAACCTGTATCTGATACAATACATGATTCCTACTTTGTGCATTCCATGATGCGTGCTTTAGATCAGGTAGACACACTCAAAACACATCTGCCGTTCCTCGGTTCTATCATCCATGGCGATTTTGAAGCTGCTAAATACACAACGTTACCAGATACCATGTCATCGGTTGAGGAAGTAACAAAGGAACTTGTGAGTTATATTGAGGGTATGACAATCTTCGGACACCCTCGCACGCAACAGAATGTTATCGGTCCCACCACAATTCCAAGTTTGATAGGTGTGCTCCTCGCTTCTCTATACAATCCAAACCTTGCTTGGGATGAATTTAGCCGACTGGTGGCATTAGCCGAAGTTGAAGTCACTGCAATGACATCTCAACTGATAGGATACGATCCTGAACAAGCAAGCGGGGTGTTTACCTTTGGCGGCACAGGAACATCACTCTATGGTGTAAAAATGGGATTAGAGAAAGCATGTCCAGAGACAATGCAAAAAGGGACATCCGAAGATGCTGTTGTCTTTGTATCAGACACGGGGCACTACTGTGCTGCAAACATTACGGGATGGCTCGGAATCGGAATGAACAATCTAATTACGATTCCGACAACACCTGAAAACGAAATTGACCTTAAGCTACTTGAACAGGAACTGCGAAAAGCAGTCACAGATGGCAAAAGGATTGCCTGTATCATTGTTACATTAGGAACAACAGATGCATTCGGTTTAGATAATTTGAAGTATATCGTAGAATTACGGGACACGCTCGTAGAGGAATTCAAACTTGACTATCTACCACATATCCATGCGGATGCTGTCATTGGATGGGCATGGTCAGTATTTAATGACTATGATTTTGAGGAGAACCCGTTAGATTTTAGACCCAGAACACTACGCGCTTTAGCAGGCGCATGTCGTCGGATCCAGCATTTACACCTTGCCGATTCAGTGGGAATTGACTTTCACAAAACAGGATTTACACCTTATATATCAAGTCTCGTTCTTGTCAGAGATCAGACAGACCTTGACCTACTTAGACGTTCACCCGAACAGATGCCGTATCTATATCACTTTGGACAATACCGTCCGGGGATGTATACGCTTGAGACTTCACGCGCTGGTACAGGTCCCCTCGCGGCCCTTGCCAATCTCCGCTTGTTTGGCGTTGAAGGTCTCCGTGCTATCCTTGGACATATCGTAGAAATGACGCAAATTTTGCGGGAACATCTGGAAGGACACGAGGGGACAACGATACTCAACAGAGGCAATTTCGGTACTGTCACTCTATTTCGTGCATATCCTGTTGATGTAGACACGTTTGAAATAAAACGACAAGAATTTGAGGATGCTGAATTTCGTGACAGTTTGATTGAACACAACGCATATAACCGAGATATTTTTCAATACGTCAATTCCGAAGCGATGGAGGGACGTGGTGTTTTCATCTCTACAACGGATTGCTACCGTCATACTGTCTATGGCGAACCGATCGTTGCCTTAAAGTCGTATATCCTATCCCCGTTTGTTGATGAGGAGGATGTGAAAACAGTAGTAGAAAAGGTCTTGGAAGCAAGGGAGGCAATTGGGGAAAGTGCTACCGACTAACGCGAAACTTATACTATTCTTTTAGATAAAAGTCAAGTCTATTTTCATTGAAACTTGATAAAATTTCTTCTTTTGTGATACCAAATATGTTATTTTCCCAGTATGCTTCAATATGTCGCTTGAAGCTTACTGGTATAACTTGTCTTGGCACCTGTCTAAACCCTTCCGTGTATTTATCAATTATTCTGTAAAATAAAACACCTTCATCTGTATAGCATTCTCTGTACATGAAAGGCACACCTTCAATAATTTCTAAAGGGTTTTCAGTATATTCATCAATTTCCCATAATCCCCCTACCACATTACAATTTGGATCAGGTATAATATTGGCAAGGTAACCGAATTGATAGTATAGGAAGGAACGTCTATATCCTTTAAGCGTATATTTACCGATTTTTTTGCATTCTGGGGACATAGAGATCAATGAGAATGGTTTTATGGCTTCTCCATAAGCAAAGTATTTAATTATTTTATTTACATCCTGGAATTCTCCAAATGTTATCGGGAGTGTATTCATATTTTGTTCCTGTCTAATTTTTATTTTTTGCTTGCTTAGCGAGTTTTCGTGATAACCCTTTTGGCACTAGCACATTCATTCTTGATTGTGCTTCATTATACCACATTTATCCTTCAGTGTGCAACTCCGCACGACATTCATATTGATTATATGGAAGAGTGGAAGATGGGAAAAGTCGGTCAATAGATGTAGAGATGATACGAT
>VXOP01000102.1 GCA_009839975.1 Candidatus Poribacteria bacterium | reverse complement strand
GTGTTAAATAACCTAATGCCGAGTGAGGTAGTTAAACTTGAGAGTTGAACATCGTTGATGTTACATTTGCGACATAGTTCCGCTTGTGAACTTTGACCACACAATGCCTCAATGACAACTTCAGCTTAAAACTCTGGGACGAATCTTCTTCGTTTCGCCATCAATTTTCTCCTTTTAATTTGATTGTAATTATATCACAATCTTATCTTAGGTAGCAGTCTAAATTTTCAAGGGTGGAAAATGGGAAGGATGGAAGAAATTAGAATCCGCTTTAAGAGTAAAGATCAGTTAGATTGTTATTGTTTGCGGTTCTTGTTCAATCTTTAGATTATTTTCTGTTGCCCACTGTGCTGCTGCACCGCCGCCTCCACCGAGAAATTGTTTTCCAAGTTCATCTACATTTTTGAGCACATCCTCGTCGGGTTGCTGTTTGTCGTTGTAATACAATAGATACCCTTCAGGTTTTAGCCATGCGTAATGGTATCCGTAAATGACGACCTTGGCGGTTCTGTCTGTGTAGTTTTGACCTGTGGCATGGTAAATTCGGTTTTCAAAGAAGTATGCATCGCCTGCCTTGAGAAGGGGTTCATCGTAAGATTCTATTGGGTCAATTTCCCCTTCTGGAATACCTAACGGTTCACCAGAAATATGGCTTTTTCGGACGAATAACGTGGCACCGGAATTAGGCACATCAAGGTCCGTTAGACAGTAAGCGACTTTCAATCCGACACGTGGACAGTTCTTGTGTCCGAGGTCTAAATGTAGTCCGACATCCCGATGCCATCCACGGTTCTCAGGTAACTCATGTGGCTGTGGACGTTTGTAGAGGAGGGCAGTGTTTGTGATGTGGATATTCGTCCCGATCAGTTGGATAACTAATGGGATGGCTTTGGTTTGAGATGTCAGTTCGGCGAATGCGGGTTCTTGTACCAATCCGTCGCGTTTATGGACGTATTGTGCATCGGTGTCCATTGCGTCTACGATACGGTCGCCTGCTTCGGTTAATCGTGCTATCATATCTTGGTCAAGCACTGAACGCATGATGAAATATCCGTTTTCGTCAAATTCCTTCCGTTGTTCTGCTGTCAATTGGACGAATTGCATGTTTGTTGCTCCTATTTTATTTCAAAACCTTTTCCTAATCGTACTATTGCACCTGCGGGTAATGCCCATGTGGTTCCTACGGTGTCGTTCGGTACAGCATTAAACGTTGCGGGTTTTGGGTTTTGCATGGTCTTTACGCGTCCTTCAATTGCTTTATGTTGTTCTGCATGATGTTCACCGTATGTTGTTATAATACACTATAATATATAACTTTTCGTTTGTCAAATACAATTGGTGTGTAATGTTTCTGTTACGTTTTTTATGAGAATCGTGGATTACACGGATTATGTGAATGTTGTACGGAGATGGGTAATCAAGGATGAATGTGCTACAACTATATCAAGATGGATGGGGTAAAGGATTTAACTTGACACATCCGCTGCTGAAACATATAATTGGCAACACACTTTGAGCGATTATCGGGAGGATGCTGCTGATGGCGAAAACAGTTTGTATTGTTGGCACTATGGATACGAAGGGTATAGAATTCGGCTTCATCAAGGAACAGATTGAAGCTGCGGGGGTGACTACATGTGTTGTGAATACAGGGATTTTGGGGGAACCGCAGTTAACACCGGATATTTCTGCTGATGAGGTTGCACAAGCGGGTGGTTCGTCTCTGAAAGCGTTGCAAGATGAGGGTGATCGGGGTAATAGTGTCGATGTGATGGCACAAGGCGCTGCTGCGCTGATTGCTGATAAATATGCTGCTGGTGAAATTGACGGTATCATCTCTCTTGGGGGTTCCGCTGGGACGACAATAGGAACAACAGCGATGCAGGCATTACCGGTGGGTGTACCGAAGATGATGGTTTCTACTTTGGCATCAGGTGACACAAGTCCGTATGTGCAATCCAAAGATATTAGCATGATGTATTCTGTTGTTGATATTGCTGGGATCAACCGTTTGTCAAGACAGATACTTGCTAACGCTGCGGGTGCAATTGTCGGGATGGTAAATACTGAGGTGTCTCAGACAGGAACAGATAAGCCACTCATCGCTGCGACGATGTTCGGTGTAACGACTCCATGTGTGACAAAGGCGCGGGAAATACTTGAGGCCGCAGGTTATGAAGTGCTCGTTTTTCATGCAACGGGTACTGGTGGTCGTGCGATGGAAGACCTTGTGAAAGGTGGTTTTCTTGAGGGTGTGCTTGACGTGACGACAACAGAACTCGCTGATGAATTGGTGGGGGGAATCCTCAGTGCGGGTGCTGAACGTCTGGAAGCTGCTGGAGAAGAAGGTTTACCTCAAGTGGTGGCACCGGGTGCTTTGGATATGGTGAATTTTGGTCCACCAGATACTGTGCCTGAGAAGTTTCGTGATCGACATTTCTATCAGCACAATCCGACGGTTACGCTGATGCGGACAACTGCTGAAGAGACTGCTGAGTTAGGGAAGATCATGGCAGACAAACTCAATCAGGCGAAAGGACCGACAACCGTTCTGATTCCTATTCAAGGTGTGTCTGCAATTGATAAAACAGGTGAACCGTTTGATTCTCCTGAAGCGCGAGATGCTTGGCGAGAGAGTCTAAAAGCACACATCGGAGAAAATGTTACGGTGATTGAGATGGATGCACATATTAATGATAACGAATTTGCTACGAAACTTGCGGAGACGTTACTGGAGAGTTTGAAGTAAGAGGAAATCAATGAATTGCTGCGGGCAGGGAAACCCAGCCCCTACGAGCGGATAGAGGAAATCAATGGCGAAAACATATAAGACGTTAACAGAATCTGATGTTGAACACTTTATTGAAAAGGGACATGTTATCCTGAGAGATTGCTTCTCACGCGACTTGGCAGCGGAGTGGCGAGACTTTGCGTTTAAACGTCTCGGATACGATCCGGATGATGCGACAACTTGGGAAGAACCGCGTATCCATTTACCCTCTATGAATCGTCAACCGATACGCGAGATTGCGCCGCGGGCATGGGATGGAATCTGCGATCTTCTTGGGGGTGAAGATAGGATTGCTAACCGAGAACCTTCATGGGGTGATGGTTTTATTATCAACTTCAAATTAGGTGGCGGTTCAGAATGGACTCCACCTGAGTCACATTACAACGGTTGGCATAAGGATGGTGATTTCTTCAGGCACTTTTTGGATAGTCCAGAGCAGGGATTACTTACCATCGTTGTCTGGTCGGATATTAAACCGAAAAGCGGCGGGACGTTTGTTGCGTGCGATTCGGTGCAGCATGTAGCACAGCATTTGTATGCGAATCCACAAGGATTGCTGCCGGGTGAAGGGTTCGGTCAGTTGTATGCGAAGTGTAAAGACTTTGCTGAGATTACGGGTGATGCGGGAGATGTTGTTCTTTTACATCCGTTCATCTTGCATTCCGCATCACAGAATCCTTCGGGACGTGCACGTTTTATCACGAATCCACCTGTTGCACTGAAAGAACCGATGAATTTTAATCGTGATAATGCGGATGATTTCTCACCTGTGGAGTTAGCTGTTTTACGGGGATTGGGTAAAGATCGGTTGGATTTCAAACCGTCAGCACCACGTGAACGGTTGGTGCCTGAACGTGTCAAACGTCAAAAGAAGATGTTGGAAGAGCAGAAGAAACGGCTTGCGATGGGATCATAATTCCATAGAGTCAGGACTTACGCATTCCCCCTTGATAAGGGGGGATCGGGGGGTTAGAAAGTCGTTATTTCACTGATATTTTAGTGATTTAACCCCCTAAATCCCCCTTATCAGGGGGACTTTAAGAGAAACTGCGTAAGTCCTGAGAGGGCCTCATTCATTTTTTTCTGTTTCTAACTGTTCTTTTTGCCATCCGTAGTCAACATTACCATCATAGAACTTATCTGGATGTTCTACTGCCCAAATCTGTTTGTGGATGAGCCAATTCTTTGGGTCTAATTCTAATGCTTTCCGCCATTCTATCATTGCTTCCTGTTTTTTCCCTATTTTCAATAAGGTTAGACCGAGTTGAAAGCGTGCATTCGCTTCGATGACTCTCGGGTTTTTCGATTTTTTCAAGGGTTTGGTGTCTCTCAAGAGGGTCGTGTTATAGGTAGGATCGGATAGCCATGTTTCCAGCATTTTAATTGTCTCTTTTTTCGCGACATTTATACTGAAAGGTTGTTTGGTTAACCTTCCTGCTTCGTCAATCATGATACCGTAGGGTATTGCTTTGAGATTATAGGTATTCCCCAATATGTTCTGTGAATCGACCAGTGTCGTGAATTCGGCATTGACTTTTTCGTGCCACGGTTTTACCACAGACGCACCTTGTGCATCTATTGCGATGGAGACGATGTTCAGTTTATCACGGTGTTTGGCGTAAAACTCCTGCCATCCTGACAGTTGTCCACGACACCCTCACCATGAACCCCATATATAGAGGAGTGTTTTCTTTCCGCGAAAACTTTTCAAGGGTCTGGGGTTGTCTTCAAGGTCAGGCAGTGTAAATGTCGGAGCGAGTTGCTCTGGATGGATAACTTCTAACTGTGTATCCGATGACTTGTATATTTCATAGCCGAATGGTTTGGTGATGGTTTCAATTTTAGCATAATTGACGTTGTTGATGCTAAAGACACCTTCACCGAAGTTAATTGGAACACATATCTCCGATTCTCCACCTCCACAGATTACTGCCATTTCGGTGCTTTCAGGATATTCAACTTTTAATCCTAATTGTTTACAGAAAGGTTCTATCGGGATTAACCAAACATCATCTTTTGATATAGGTGTTGGGGTAAATGTTGCAGGTTGATTATCTATAAAGATTTGTATCTTGTCGGTTTGTGCTGCTTGTAGTGCTATTGCGAAAGACATTATAGCGCATGCGGTGAATATTAGTTTTATCATTTTGTGTTTCTCTCCCGGTGTTGTGAGTCGTAAATAAGGAATTTTGTTATTTGATCAGCAGTTTTGGGTGTGAGTCCTGATCCTGCTTTTCGCATCATCTTTTGAACATATTTTTTCCATTCTTCTGGTGTAAAGTCGGAATTTATGGGTCTTGCAACTGTATGGCATTTGCTGCATCTTCGTGTGAAGACGTTGTAAAGCGTCTGCATCTCCTGTGGGTAGTTAGAGACATCAATTTCGGCAGGTCCCTGATCTGCTGCATACGTTTTAGCAGGAGAATGTTGGACACGCATCGCGAAGAATATTAGGATACCCATCACAAGGATAACGCCTATAACTGAGCTCCAAATAATTGTTTGTTGCATCTCCTATTGATCCTCAATATTGAAAACCCATACGATGTGCGGCTCGAAACCCGATACGTAAACTATAGATGACAGCATCTGGACGTTTAGCAAGTAGTTGCATGGATGGGGATAAATCGTCAGTACCTATTTCGTAATCCCCTGTTTCAATGTCAACAGACAAGAATTTACCGTTGTGAACTGGTTCAACTTTGTCCTGAATCTGCTGCTTATAGATCTCTTTACCACGAGCAACAACATCTTCGGATTTATAATGGACGCGTTTCATAGTATTATCCCTTGATTGGCATATTAAAAGTTTATTAAGATATCCATATCAGTTTTCATAAATCAGTTAGATAACATCCTTGACCTTCTGGATAATAGCATTTGCGTTGATTCCGTGAAGTTCCAAGAGTTCTTCAGGTTTGCCGGATCTTGGTATTCCTGTGACAGCAAGTTTATGAACGCATATATCTTCAGTTGCAACGGCATCTAACACGGCATCTCCTAATCCGCCTTCGGGATAGTGGTCTTCAACGGTGATGAGTGTATTGTTGGTATCGGCTGCTGCGGAAATTAAGGTTTTTGCGTCAATAGGTTTAATGCTATATACGTCAATGATTCGGATTGAAATTCCTTCGGTGGAGAGTGTTTCGTGTGCTTTCAATGCCTCGTGAAGTGTAATGCCTGCAGCAACAACGGTTACTTTGTCTCGATCGCTTTTCTTTACGACCTTACTTCCACCGATGGGAAAACTGTCATTAGCATCATAGAGTATTGCCGTTTTGGGTCGCGATGTACGTAAATAGACGATACCTTCATGTGCGGCAGCTTCTGCGACAAGTCGTTCTGCAGACACGGCATCGCTCGGATATAGCACGACTGCCCCAGGAATTGCTCTGAACATAGCGAGGTCTTCCAGACCCATTTGTGAGGGGCCGTCTTCACCGATTGATACGCCGCAGTGTGATCCTGCATATTTTATGTTCGCCTGTGAGATAGCCGACATCCGTATATGGTCATAGGCGCGTGATAGGAAGGCAGCGAATGTGGATACAAAAGGTATCTTTCCGCGTTTTGCTAACCCTATACCTGCGCCGACCAGATTCTGTTCTGCGATGAACATCTCAAAAAAGCGGTCTGGGTGGCGTTTCATGAATTCTTCTGCGTAGGTAGAGTTTTTTGTATCTCCATCTAATGCAACGACATTAGGATTGGCATTACCGAGTTTTGCAAGTCCGGTTCCGTAACCGCCGCGTGTTGCTACCTCTTCGTCAGGTGCATATTCTGGTGGAACAGATTCTTTAATAATTGGTGTCTGCGTCTTTATCGGTTTTGGCGGTTCTATCTGTAGTGGGATATCAGTGTTCAACGGACCAAGTTCTGCCAAAGCCTTCTCAAGTTCTTCACCTTTAGGAACGGCTTTTCCGTGCCAGTTATCTTCATTCGCAAGAAATGAAACGCCTTGTCCTTTGAACGTCTTTGCGATGATCATTGTCGGTTTATCGGTAGACGTTTTTGCTTTATCAAGAGCGGGTATTATTTCATCATAATCGTGTCCGTCAATGCCAATGGACTGCCAGCCGAATGCATCAAAACGTTGACAGTAGGTGTCTATATCAAATGCGTACATTGTACGTTGGCTCTGTCCGAGTGCATTGACATCTATAATGCCGATAAGGTTGTTCAATTTGTAGTAGGATGCTAATGCAGCGGCTTCCCAGACACTTCCCTCAGCGATTTCACCATCCCCAAGGAGTACATAGACACGATAGTCAGATTTATCCAGATATTTTCCATTGAGTGCCATCCCGAGTCCGAGTGATAGCCCCTGTCCGAGTGAACCGGTTGCGACTTCAGTCCAGTCAAACCGTGGCGTAGGATGTCCTTCAAGGATACTGTCAATTTGTCGTAGTGTCAGTAGGTCGTCGATTGGAATGATTCCTGCTTCAGCATAAGCAGCGTAAAGGAGGGGTGCTGCATGTCCTTTTGATAGGACGAACCTGTCGTTGTTTGGATTTTGTGCGTTGTCGCAGTCATAGTGCATTGCGTGAAAAAATAGTGCAGAAACGATATCTGCTGCGGATAGACAGGTCGTTGGGTGTCCTGATCCTGCTTCTGAGGTGGAAACGAGTGAGTGAATTCGTAAGTTTGTCGCTTTCTGTTTAAGAGTATTCTTCAGATTATCCACAAATTTTGGGTGTCCTTTCCATTTATGGTAGAATTTGGAATTATTTACACAGTCAACAACGGTGCGATAAGGATATCGCACCTACCGGGGTATGCAGTGCGTAATTATTTTCAAAATTCACCTTAAGATTGTTTTTCCTTTAGAATATCTGCGCGCCGTTGTGCAGATAAAGTTAGATAATGTTCTTTACATGTTTTTACAAGATATTCGAAAGTCTTAATTGCTTTTGCAATATCTTGAGTTTTGACGTAAGACTCTGCTTGCCAATACAACGATTTTGCAACGATTTCGTTGTCTACTAACTGTATAACTCTTTTTCCCCTTTTTTCTTTTTTTATTGCTTGGTCGAATTTTTCTATTGCTACTTCATAGTTTTTCTCCTCATAGTATGCCATCACTGCTTCGGCATAGGCGAAGTTGTCTTCTTCATTCTGGTTAAAATGGGGCACAGAAATCCGTTGTTTTAGTATTAATGTGGAAAGATCTTCTACCGTTTCGTGTACATCGTCACCATCATATTCATCGTCATCATCTTTTGGTTCTTCTGATGCGTCCGCTGTGCGATTAGCGTCTTCGGATTCGTCATTATCATCAAAACCGTAAGGCACATGTGCCTCGTTTTCACTCTGATCGTCTTCATTAGGAGGAGTGGTTTCTTCTTCGTCAATTTCATGAATTTCGTCAAGTTTAAAGTTCATCATTTCTCCTTTTGAGATATTTTTCTTGGAACAGAATTATAGTGGAATTTACAATTATTGAAACACTCCTCAGCGGGCGAGGAAACCTCGCCTCTACAGGACTTGTAGCACTTGCAAGTTCATTGAAATGTCTTATTCATTCTAAACT
>VXOP01000282.1 GCA_009839975.1 Candidatus Poribacteria bacterium | reverse complement strand
TCCTGATCTCGCTCTATAGCATCTTCAGTCTACTTGGACAGGTTTTCTTTGGATGGTTATCGGATAGAAAGCAGTCTGTGCATTACATCACGCTTGGCGTTGCATTTACCGCAGTCGGATTGAGTTTAGTGGGAGTCATTCCTTCAGTATATGTCGTGTTTCTATTATTGGCGTTAGGGGGTTTAGGAGTCGCAGCCTTTCATCCGCAAGCGACAACGTATGCAGGTGCACTCGCTGCGGAAATGAGAGGTATGGGAATCTCTATATTCCTCACAGGTGGCAACGTCGGTCGTGCAATAGGGCCTTTATTACTTCTCTACATCCCGTATAAATATGGATACGGACATTTAGTATGGGAGATGATACCCGGTGTGTTTTTCGCACTGTTGGTGCCGTTTGTGTTGAAATTTGAGCATGAACTTGATCTAACCGCTTCCGCACGTGTCCTATCACATAAGGAGAACACACAACGTGTATCTTTTTGGGTAGTCGCTGCCCCACATTTTGTCCCATTACTTGCACTCTTTATAATAGGGTCACTCCGAACAGTTACAGGTGTGGGGTTAGAGAACTTCCTGTCAATATATCTGGATGACCGAAACTATTCGGATCAGATGCGATCCTTAGTCCTTGCTCTCTATATCTTTGCAGGGTCAATGGGTATAATGGGGAGTGGATGGGTCTTGAGTAAAGTGCACACACTCGTTTTACTCTTATTCTCACTTGTGGTTGCACCACCATTGCTATATGTTGCCCTTCATACGAAAGGTATTGCATTCCTAATCTTTCTCTTTTTAGGGAACTTAGTCCTATCAAGTTCAATCACACTCAACATAATCTTAGCACAGATGATGTTGCGGGGTCATGAGAACATCGCAACAAGTTTTATGATGGGTGCATCTTGGGGAGTCGGTGGACTTCTTAATCTAATTGTTGGTGCTTTAGGTGATAAGTTCGGTCTGCCAGTGGTGCTTGATTGGTTAGTTGCGGTTCCCCTGTTCGTCACACCGTTTGTAATTTTCTTACGTAATCAACCTGATCTGTCTAACCCTAAATCATATACGAAGATAGATGAATAAAATCGGTATCCCATTATGGATCCGGGGTTGCAAAGTCATACCATTCAAGAATGCGCCAATCTCCACCTTCTCGAAATTCCAAGATAAAAATCATGCGTCCTGATGGATAGGAATTGCCATGCTTAGACGAGAATAATTTGAGATCATAATCGTAGTCAACCATAACGTGCGTATCACTCAAGAATTCGATATTTCCACTTCTATAGAGATTCAGTTCAATACTATCTAAGGTATTAAACATATTCAGTATCCCATCTTGCTCTTGTTGACCGCTCCTAAATATCAGATCATCATCTTGATTGTCAGGTGTGCCCATGTCACTGACATAGAAGAAGTTATCTTCCCATATCGCGGACATATAACCTTCAATATCGTAAGTTTCTATACTGTTTTTCCATTGATCCTCAATCAGGGTTTCTATGAGTAAGGTTTCAAGTTCATAATCGATTTCATCATTTTCTGCCGCTTCTGTGTTGGAATCCTCTTGCGCTAATCCCTCAAGAGTGTCTTCCTCTGTAGGGATGGAAGAAAGCCATGCTTGAAACTCTCTTATTTCCGTATCGCTGCTTTGAGCAGTAGGCACTGTATCTGGAACAAGCATCTTTTTTACATCAGGAGAATCAATGTTTTCCTCTTCTTGTTGTGTTTCTGTTCCCGTTTCAGGAGTACTCTGAACAAATGGAGATTTAGTGATTTTGCGATCCTCTAACTGGACTGTTTTGATGATTTGATGTGTTCTCTCAATATCAGGAGATTGGCGTTTCAACACTTGGAATCCAATGAATCCAAAAGCAAGAACACTAAGAATAACAATGATTGTTTTAACCTTCTTTTTTCCTCTCACTACTGTGATACCTCCTGAAATTAGAATGTCCACAGCACACTTAAGAAATGCGTATTAATCAGGTCACCGATGAGAAGGGCGTAATCAAGACTGAACTTCTTCAATTGGATGCCGATGCCGCTTGTCATGCGACTATCTCGGTATCCAAGCCGTAATGCTAATGGTGAACTTATCTGATACTCTACACCTAAATGTGTCTGTCCACCATAACGTTGCTGCCATTGATAGGAGAGAATTAGCGTTCTATTAAAGATGTAATCATTGAAGTATGTTAGTCCAAAATTCAGATTGGTCGGGATTGATTCCGTAACAGCGGGAACAGTATTCCACGTTAATGTTGTTTGAGAAATATCCTGTAGATTAACCCCTAAAGCAAAACCGCCAAAGTTTTCTAACCCGAAAAGTGCATTCAGATCAGGCAGTCGTGCAAGTATCCCAGCATCAAAACCGAATCCTCGACTTCCGTAAGTAGAGAATACAGCAGTCGCTTCGTCCAGGTCATCTCCGCCGTTGAGGTTCTGGAATATCCCTTTTATATTGACACCGAACATGAAATCTGGTGGTTCGGAATCTCTACCAAAGTTATCCCACCACGTTTGACTGATAGCCACCCGAGTAGCGAGGGATATCACATAAGCATTTTCATTGTCACTTAAATAACCTGATGGAATGAAGTCATCATCTCTGGGTCTGTAAGTTGGGTCATGTTTTCGTTGATCAGCACTGATTGAAGGGTCAAACGCTGGCACATCATAGTAGATAGGAATATCATCAATACCCGCACGAATCCAAGACAGACCTAACGTCATGTATGGAAGCACATTTCCTATTGCACTCACATAACTGAATGCACCTAAACCTGAACGTCGTGTTGCATGCATCATACAGACTTGGTATTTTTGAGATACAGCAGCAATTCCTGCTGGATTCCAATATGTTGCAGTGGCATCGTCAGCGACACTCACATAAGCACCGCCTAACCCAAGTGCTCGTGCCCCGACACCGTTCGTCAGAAAATCACCTGCATAGTTTTCTGCAGATGCAGAGGATACAACCAGCAGGCAACACAAAAAAAACATCAAAAGTTTTAGTTTAGTCAACGATTCTATTCCTTCATCAGACAATATTCAGATTCATATCGTGCCAATAGTATTGATATGTTTGTGATGTCCACTCTTTATAGATTTCATCCCACGGCATTCGGTTAAAATGTGGCAGTAACGAACCTTGCGTCACCGGTTGAGAACTCCCCTGATACCGATAATCAACGGATAGACGTATCCTGTCGGATGTTTGGTTTGGGAGTGCCTTATGGACTGTATGGCTATGGAAGAAAAGAGCATCCCCAATGTCAAAGTCTCCCTCAACCCAACGTAAACCGTTCGCTTCCAATGGTTCCGTATCTATGCCGAGTCCTCCCGCACCAAATGCTGGTTTTACTGGATAAACACCATTACGATGTGAACCGGATAATACCGTTAATCCTCCCAAATGCTGTGGACAATCCCCAAGTGGAATCCAGGCGGTATAGGTTTCCTCTGTTCCTCTAATATGGATAAAATCTTGATGTGCGGGTGTAGTATATTTTGTGTTCTCTGGAAACATAATTCTTCCAATATTACGAGGATGAACCAGAGTCTTTTCACCGAAAAGTTTATCACACATATCCAAAATTGCAGGATGATGTGCAAATGTATGAAAGGATTCGAGACTTTGGAATTCGTCTAACACCGGCCAATATTCTTCATCACCCTCCATAAAGGGGCCAAAGGGGCCCCCGGTGCGAATGGCATCCATCAATGTTGATCCACCTTCTACCCATCCATGACGATGACATATCTCTAAGAAGTCCCCACGTAAGTTTATGATGGAGTCTTCATCAATTAACTGTTTAAAATAGAGATATCCATCTTGTCGTGCCTGTTCGCGCAGTTTTTCAGGTTGTTCTAACAACCTATTTGATACATTAAAAGGTTCTATACTTTTCATAGCGTTTCGTCACCCTCAAAATAAATTCATCAAGTAGTGTACACATATTCACAGTTTCGTTTGATATTATACCAAGAAATTAAGGGTGTGTCAATTTTAACGGCATTCAGATTCCAAAATCTTGTCGCAATTTTAAGGGTCGTATCCAGAATCTGATACTCTTACTTGTATCATCCCTGTTTGTTGAAAACTACCCCTTCTTTGTTCAAACAATTATCTTTTAGTGAACACTTTTCTGAATTTATGCTACAATGCCAGTCAAAGCTTAATAGGAGGAAACACATGCTAAGCATCAAACATATTGAGACGATCTCCTTAAACATTCCATTCTATTGTGAACGGGTTAGTCAACACATGCACAGAGCCGCTACACACGGTGAAAGGGTTTATGTATACCGGACTGAACTCAGCAACGGTGTTATCGGTTATGGCGAGAACTTATATGATGAATCGGGTAATATTGAGCGACTAACCGGACAGAATCCTTTCGCTTGTATGAACGATGACGGTGTTGGGTTTGGAATCCAGATGTCGTTATATGATGCAGTTGGTAAAACCGTTGGGGTGTCTGTGTCGGAACTGATTGGACCAAAAGTTCGTGATAAGTGTCCAATCTCTTGGTGGGATATTGACATGCCACCAGAAGATTGGGTGGCAGAGGTGCAGGAATCTGTCAAAAGAGGCTACACTTCTGCCAAGCTCAAAGCAAGACCGTGGCGCGACATCTTCGCACAAGTGGAAGCAGTCGGCGATGCAGTACCATCAGAATACAAACTTGACATTGACTTTAATGGTTTCCTAAGAACTGCTGATAATGCTATTCCAGTATTGCAGAAGTTAGATAAGCACCCAAATGTTGCGATTTACGAAAGTCCGTTTTACCTTGGAACAGACATTGAAGGAGCTGGTAGATTACAACAGGCAGTTGAGAAACGAATTGTTGAGCATTATAATGAGGCATGTTTACATGCACGCTGTTGTGGTGGTTTTGTCGTAGGAGGAGGCGTGAAGTCTCTGCTACGTACCAACGCACTCTGTTCATCATTCGAACAACCCTACTGGTTACAGATGGTTGGCACAGGGATTACAACCGCATACTGTATGCATCTTGGTTCAGTGTTATCTCAAGCGGAATTACCCGCGATAACATGTCATGAGTTGTGGGAATCCGATCTTCTTGAGACACGACTTGATGTAGAAGACGGAATGATTCAAGTGCCAGAATCACCCGGACTTGGCGTAACCATTGATGAAGAAGCATTGAGAACCTATCAAGTTGAGAAAGATGTACCGCCCCCAGCACAACTGTTTCGTGAGAGTGATTATACATGTCGCATACATATCCCAAATTCAGATGGTGGAGAAACAATCCACGATTTCAATGGTGAAAATGAGTATTATCCAGCATTTAGTGAAGGGAAGTATCCAGGTTTTGTACCGGGTGTTTGGATGGAAGTGATAAGATAAAAGGAATAGGAGAAACATAAACATGAACGAACAACTCTTTATAAGTCAAGAATTCACACCTGTCAACGGTTTCACATCAGGAATAGAAGGCCCTGCTTGCGATGCTGATGGTAATCTATATGCTGTTAACTTTGAAAAACAAGGTACCATAGGAAAAGTCACACCAGATGGTCAAGCAACTGTCTTTGTTGAACTTCCCGAAGGTAGTATCGGAAATGGAATCCGATTCGATAGTCACGGTTTTATGTATATCGCAGATTACACAAATCACAATGTTCTCAAAGTAGACATGAAAACACGAGAAATTAGCGTGCAGGCACACGAACCAAAGATGAATCAACCGAATGACCTTGCTATCGGTGCGAATGACATCTTATATGCAAGTGATCCGAATTGGGGTGAGTCAACAGGACAACTCTGGCGTGTGGATACGGAGGGAAATGTAAAGCTCTTAGAATCTGACATGGGAACGACAAACGGTATTGAAGTGAGTCCTGATGAAAAAGTACTCTATGTCAACGAATCCGCACAACGCAACATCTGGAAATATGACTTGTCTCCTGAAGGGAACATCAGTAACAAACGATTGCTAATCCAATTTCCAGATTTCGGTATGGACGGGATGCGATGTGATATTGATGGCAATATCTATGTAACGCGACACGGGAAAGGTACCGTCGCCAAACTTTCACCGGACGGTGAAGTGTTATTAGAGGTAGAATTGGCAGGGAAACATTGCACAAACATCGCATTCGGTGGAGATGATGGACGTACCTGTTATGTGACGTTGGCAGACCGTGGCAATGTTGAAGTATTCCGAGCTGACCGTCCCGGTAGAAGTTGGCAGTTGTTTCAAAGATAATACGTCTTGACAGGTGAAAAGTGTTATGCTATGATTCATACACTACTTGATGGAATTATTGAGATAGGATGCGTAGAATTTTTGTAGAAACGCATAAGTAAAGAGAAAAGGAAGGTTTTTACAGAATATCAAGTCCCAGAGGGACGAAAGGTGTATAGATTACGTTGATATTACCAGAATAAGCCCCAGAGGGGCGAAAGATGTATCCTGATACTTAGAAATGGCATTGTCGCATATCCGCGATGGTGGATTAGTCGTTGCTAAGGAAAATAAACGAAAAATGAAAGTTTTCATTCCACCGATAAAATGCCAAGGTATCAAGAGCAAGTTAGTCAACTGGATAGCAGAAACTGTGCAATGGGACGGTAACGGTATTTGGATTGAACCATTTATGGGATCAGGAGTAGTAGGGTTTAACCTGAAACCACACAGAGCTATTTTTGGAGATACGAATCCACATCTCATCAGTTTTTATCAGAATATAAATAATGGGTCAATAAATCCGAATATCACGCGCGAATTCCTTGTATCAGAAGGAAAGAAGCTAGAGAAACATGGTCAGGAATACTATTATGAAGTCAGGCAGAGGTTTAATGAAGAAAAAGCACCGCTTGATTTTCTGTTTTTAAACCGAGCTTGTTTTAACGGACTTATACGTTTCAATAGAAAAGGAGAGTTTAATGTTCCATTCGGACACAAACCGAAACGTTTTTCTAAATCGTATATCACAAAAATTGTCAATCAAGTAGATTGGGTTTCTAAACTTACCAGTATGAATGACTGGACATTTTTACATCAAGATTTCCGCGAAACCTTATCTGGTGCCAACGAAACAGATTTCATTTACTGTGATCCTCCCTATGCCGGACGACATACTGATTACTATAACAGTTGGGATAGTACGCATGAAGAACTTCTATATGAAAACCTGAGAACAACCAAGGCAGGTTTTATTCTCTCTACGTGGCAGAGCAATCAACATAGAGAGAATCATACCATTCAAACACTATGGTCAGATTTTAATGTCTTTACAAGGGAACATTTCTATCATGTCGGTGCAAATGAAGAAAATAGAAAACCTATGTTAGAAGCACTTGTTACTAATTTTCAACCATCAACTGATGAGACAAATGATAGCATTAGTTCTAATTACCGAGAAGAAAGTAGTCAACAACTAACACTCTTTGAAAAAAGACGATTTGCCAATTTCAACAAATAAAGGTTATCCACAATTTCACCTCAAACAAAACTCTCAGATAAATCCAGACGTTTCACTGAATCTGTTATTCGTGGGATGACGCAGCTATGCCTAAAACATAATGCGATCAATCTTTCACAGGGAACCCCCGCATATCAACCACCTGATGAAGTAAAGCATGCTGCGATTGAAGCAATTCAGGAAGGTTACAATCAGTATAGCATCACGTGGGGTGCACCGACGTTTCGCGATGCAATCGCTCAGAAGATGACAACGTTCAATAACATCCCAACGGATGCTGACAAGAATGTTACCGTTACCTGTGGGTCTACTGAAGGCATGCTCTCAACACTGCTTGCAATTATCAACCCAGGGGACGAAGTTATCATCTTTGAACCTTACTATGAAAACTACGGTCCAGATACCATCATTTCAGGTGCAAAACCGGTCTACGTAGCACTTCGGGAAACGCACACAGAAAATGGTGAATTGTCTTTTACCTATGATGCTTCTGAACTACAAAATGCATTTACTACCAACACAAAAGCAATTATCATAAATACACCGAATAATCCTCTGGGTAAAGTCTTCACTTTAGATGAACTAAAGCAGATCGCTAACCTATGTTGTGAATATGATTGTATCGCGGTAACGGATGAAATATATGAACACATGATCTATGACGAAAAACAGCATATTAGTATTGGGTCTCTACCTGAGATGCAGGATCGAACTATCACCGTGTCAGGCTTGAGTAAGACCTATTCTATGACAGGATGGCGATTAGGTTATGTGGTTGCACCAGAAACACTCACAAATGCAATACGGAAGATGCATGATTTTATCACAGTCGGTGCACCACATCCGCTACAACGTGCAGGTGTTGCTGCCTTAAACCTACCTG
>VXOP01000278.1 GCA_009839975.1 Candidatus Poribacteria bacterium | reverse complement strand
CCTAAAGATTGAGTCCATTCCATACTAAAGAGGGAAAACCTTGCGAATTAAATTTTTTATGCTGGTTTGCATCATCGTGATTGGGACATCTCCGCGAATTATACTGGCTGCGGAACCTGAAAAAACGCCTCCAACTGATGCAGAGTCCACAAAAACCAGAGATGAACAGAGCCGTCAAATCCTGATAGAAACAGCCCGTTTAGAGATGGAATTGGCGGAAAACCTGATGAAAAAGAAGAAGATTGAACTGGATAACTTGCGAACGATGATGGAAGAAGAGAACAACATCGTCACAGTTTCGGAAGTAAATAAAGCTGAGGAGGAATATGAAAGTGCAGCATCAGAATATGAAAAGTCAAAACTCAATCTGCAAAAGGTAGAGCTTGATTCGCTCAAGGATGCTTGGCACATAACGGTTGAAAGTACACGTCTATATGAATCACGTGACGGTCGCGAAATGTTTTCTATTACGTTGCAGAATAGCTCATTGCCTGTCAAATTGGTTGAAAGTTCCAAAGTAATGGGACGAAACATTGTTATCAGTGCTCAGATTGACGACATAATCGTTTCAATCAAAGAGAAAGAGGGTTTTGGTTCTGCAGGCGCAATTATTGCCGAACCTTACGAACGCCGAATCAAAACACTCAAAGAGAATGAGGCTATCATTTTAGAGTTTGAGTTGATAAAAGAGGACATCCGTGATGTTGTTGTTCATCTGAATTACCTTGACACCCCAGATGAACGTCACATTCACCTAAAGCAGGAAGACCCTTATATCTCTGTTGTATCTGCAAGACGTTACAAGGAGGGTGATCGGAGACGTCTGGAACTTGTTATCAAATATGGTGCAGTGGAAGAGGAAGAAACGAAGGACACAGAAGTTAACACGGCACAAGAGATCAACAATGTTTATGTCTCTATCAAAGACGAAACCAACGCTATAATCGGTTCTCCCTACGAGTTCCGCATCCCAACTCTAAAGGATGGACAGGAGAAAACACTCGATTTTGAACTAAGACGGAATGTGGATAGCGTCACGGTTAATCTCCGATACCTTGACAGGGAATATCCTTATAGAATACATCTTGAAGAGGATACACGTCATATTTCTATTTTGAGTGCAAAGAAATTTCGTGTTGATAATCAGATGATGGTGACAATTCAACTAAAGAATACATCAACGACAGAAGCAATGCCGATCAACGCGACTCCTGAAGAGATCGCTGCAGCAAATGAAATCCGTTCTATTTATATCTCTTTACTTGATGCTGTGGATGGCACAAATATCGTCAAACCTTATGAAGAGAGGATCGCGGTTCTCGGCTACAATGAAACCGTGGAATTGACGTTCCAACTCCAGAAAGATGTTGACAGTCTCAAGGTATCAATGAAATACCCTGAGCTTCCTGAACCTGACACACGCTTAATATATCTTCAAAAAGAGTCTGCATTAGATGTAGTAAATGTCAGTTCGCTACGTTTTTCACAGGAAGGCAATTTAGGGAGCAGTGTAACTTACGATTTGACTCTGGATAGATTGGCAGAGACCGAAAATACGTTCCAATTGCGTGTCATTAACCTGTTAAATCGTCTTTCTTTTGAATTCCAAGACCCGGATACAAAGTCACGACAGTCACAGGTAAAGTTTACGCAGGAACAATCAAAGCGAAATCTGTCGTTAATTGTGTATCTACCGGAAGAATTGGATGCGTCTTATCTTGATAGCACACTTGAATTCTATGTTGCCGTACTTGATGAAACCGAAGCAAACGAACTCGGAGGAACAAACAACCGATTGGATTTACCCGCTGAGAGAATCGCCAGTATACAAGGGGGTGTGGAGCGGTTTGAACTAATTCCAAAGGGGGTGCCAGAAATTGAAGTTTCTGTCCAAAACGCGTTCCAAACTATTAAGATCGGTGATCAAGTTAATATGACCGCAAAATTAAAGAACATCGGCACTCGTGACCTCATTGATATCCGCATGCTGGTTGATGTCAATCCGAATTGGAAATATACAGTGTCGCCAGAAATCATCGGATCACTCGGACGAAATGAAGAAACGGAAATACAACTCACACTCAATCCGCCTGCTGACATTACGGTAGGAGAATATCAAGCAAAACTCAGTGCGGAAGTAACGGTTGACAACCGAAAATATCCAGCGCGCGACCGTTCTATCACAGTACAAGTTGAATCAAAATCACAAATGTCGGTAACAACGTTATTGTTTGGTGCGTTGATACTCCTTATGATCGGTATTGTTATCGTTACAATCCGCATTAGCCGACGGTAGAAACAATTTTTGGAGATTGAAATGAATAAAAGTTTGACACCGCTGGCAACCTGCATAAGTTTTATTTTTCTGTTGATAGTCAGCCAAGGTATGTTATTTAAAGGAGTTGGTACAGTATCCGCACAGGAGTTTGTCTCCCTTCGGTCAAATCGTGCAATAGAACTCGCTTTGCAGAACAACGAGGCAGTGAAAAAAGCGGAAAAAGTAGTGGAACGCGCGAAGGCAAACCTACGCGTTTCCAAGGCTGTATATTTGCCACAAGTAGGGATTACCAGCGAATATCAACGTCAAAAAAACGGAGATATTGATGACAAAAACTATCTCACCCGCGCACAGATGAGTGTTATCCTCGCGCAATTTGGTGAAATTCCAAAAGGACTCGACACTGCACAAGAGGAAGTACGTAAAGCGGAGATTGAATACGAACGCGTAAAAAAGCAAACCATCCACGCTGTCCGGAATCTCTGGCATGATATTACACTCACACAAGAGGAGATCACACAACGTCAAGCGACTGAGGTAGAACTTCAGAAAAAACTGAAAAGTACGCAAATCAAACACGAAAAGAAACGTATCCCTTATCTCAGTAGACTCAATACAGAGCTTGAATTATCGGAACAGCAACTTGATCTCAACAAACTCCAACGTCGACTTGACGTGGACACAGCGGAACTCATTCGTCTCACTGGACTTGATCCACTGGCACAAGTCGTTCTCTCTGAATCTCTTCCTGATGATGATCTTACATTAGAAGCTGCAGTTGAACTTGCCCTTGCTAACCGTCTCGACTTGCGCGACCTACAAGGAGAAATCGTACGTCAAGAACGTCTTGTCGTGGAAACCATGTGGAATCGGTTTCCAGAAATCTCTGCTGAAGCACGTTACAAAGATCTACATCTGATATTGCAACACCATCAACAAAATAGGACTTGGGATGCGAAAGCACTTTATGATCCGGTCATTTTTGACCGGGAGCGAGATGCCGCAAGCATTTTTGCCACAGATCCACACATACAAGATGGATGGGAACTACGTTTTAACCTTAATATTCCACTGTATGATGGGAACAAGACAGCAAACCTTCGATCCGCAGAAATTGCGGAACTGGATAGACTCCAATTGGAGTACATTGAAAAGACAAAACTCATCAAAGTGGCGGTACGACGCGATTACAGAGAAGTAGCAAATGCAAAAGAACGTATGGAAATTGAACAGAAACGGGTGAAAATTATTGAACAACGACTACGGACAATAGAAAAGGTGCTTGAAGAAGGCACTGTTGAAATACAAGGATATCGTGGGTTGACTCTTAACGATGCTTTTCAAGCACAAGCACAATTCACGGAAGCACAACGAGTTTTTTATCAGGCACGCCGAGATTTCGCAAAAGTAAAGGAAAAATTACGTGAGACAATGGGTTGGACAGAGTGATACCAGAATCTTCTAATGTATCTTCACAACAATCAGGTATTTCTCTCAATCAATTCAGCGACATTTCTGCGGATTTTTGCTGCAGCCTTGATAATGTCCTCCATATCTTCTTCATTCCCCAGCAATACATTCTGGCTTAAGGCGAGACCAGATTGACAGATCTTTTCGGTTTCTGCACAATGTACGTCATTATAGTCGTTGTCGCATCCAAAGAGAGGAGAGGAGAGGAATGCTGCGCGATACATGGGGGTATTATACCAATACCCTAAAGGTATGCCTTCTGCACGCATAGCATTTATGAAAGTGTTGCGTGATATACCTTCAAATTCCTCAGTATCCAGGATTGCTTTATATCCGTGGCAGCCCCCACGTGTTGCACGGGGATCGAGGGGTGTTACTTTTATTCCTGGTATCTCACCGAACCATCCGTCTAACCACCGCATATTCATGTGTCTATAGTTTGTTTCTGCTTCAAGTCTTGTCAAACGAGAGAGGAGTAGTGCAGCTTGCCATTCGGTCATCCTAAAATTACCTCCGAATGGTTCTATGTTTCCAAATTCGGCATCTGGTGGCGTACGTCCGCAGTTGTGTATTGACCAAGTCCGTTCATAGAGTTCTCTATCATTTGTAAGGATGATTCCACCTTCCCCAGCACAGAGATTCTTTGATGTCTGAAAACTGAAGCAACCGAAATTTCCCCAACTTCCGACACCTTTTCCTCGCCATTCTGCGCCGTGTGCTTGTGCACAATCTTCTATGAGTTTTATATTATTCTTATCTGCAATTTCGACCAACGCGTCAAGGTCAGCAGGATATCCAGCTATGTGTACGGGAAGTATCACTTTGGTTTTATTGGTAATTGCATCTTCCACTTTTGTAGCATCTATCAGAAAACTGTCGGGTGCAGTATCTACAAAAACAGGCACTGCATGCGTCATCAGAATGGCAACAATGGTTGCCTGAAATGTATATGCTGTGGTAATGACTTCGTCGCCAGGTTCTACACCTGCTGCTTTCAACGCAACATAGAGTGCAGTGGTACCACTATTTACACAGACACCGTATTTTGCGCCTTGAAACGTGGCAAATTGTTCTGCAAATTCAGGAACTTTTGTCCCTCCCACACCCCACTGACGACTATTATAGATACTCTCAAACGCTTCAATATCTGCTGAATCGAGTTGGGGCCATGTTGGATACGGTTTTGTGCGAATTGGTTCTCCACCATTTATTGCTAATTCAGCCATATCAGACTCCAAAATATCAGACCTTTAATCTCAAAAGGGTGTTGTAAAGTTTTCCACAAATTCTGGCGGAAATTGTCCTGTCTCAATTGTCAATATAAGTTCAGACAGTGCTTTGCGTGCTTGCTCTGCCAATTCATGAGATACATCACCGTTTCTAACAGCATTCTCAAATTCATCTTCATCTTGAATTTCAAAACTATTGTCGGGTGACACCCATAAGTCTAAGAAGAGGTCAACGATTTCAAACGTGCCTACTTCTCTGTTTACTGGCTTTATTATATCACAGTAGTAACCTGTCCATTCGTCTTTAAGGTTATATATTTTGCCGATGTCATACCATAAACCTGTGAATACGAACCAGACTGCTGTGTAATTGTCACCTAAAACTGTTTCACCATTCATAATGATGGGTGAAGAAGGTGTTATCCTTTGTGATGTGACGATCACATTTTCATCTTCATATAGGAGTTGTTGCTTGAAATAGTTGATTCTATCTGGAAGTCGTTTATATGTAAGGATAATTGTTTCCATAGATTTTAAAGTTGCGCTGTTTTACCTAGAATCAATTTCCTGACGAAAAGCTCTGATGTGTGCCGGCGTTGTACCACAGCATCCTCCTATAAAGTAGGCCCCCACCTCTAAGAGTTTAGGTATAAAGCTCGCCATCTCCACTGGGGATTGTGTGTATACTGTCTTGTAATTCGCATCCAGTTCAGGCATACCAGCATTCGGATATGCCATTACTCTTTTGTCGTTAATACCTATTTCATTCAATGCTGCATGTAGTTGTTTTGTCCCAGTAATAGCATACGGCATTCCCGTATGTTCATCGTTTTTGGATTCTGCACCGCAATTAAGTCCGATAATGTCAACGCAATCTATGAGTGAGTCTCCATTTGAAAATTCACCGCTATCAAGGATTCTAAGTAGATCGGAAGCGGAATGTCCCCAGTCAGTTTTATAAATCTCTTTTCCCGTTTTTCGTTCCTTTGTCCATTTGTATGTCATATTCACAGCGATGGGTAATCCTGTTTCACGAGCAATATCAACAGCAATTGCTGCTTCCTTTGCAGAGAACATCGTTTCGAGACAGAGAAAATCAACGCCTTCATCTGTGAGTGTGCTGATGACAAGTTTGTGCGCTTCCCTTACATCCGCATTGGGAATCCCAAAAGTTGTATCTCCACTATCTGCTTCAATTGCTCCGGGTGATGGTCCAACAGAACCGCCAATGTAGACATCAGTTTCATTTGATGCGACAGCCATTTTTGCGTGCTTCACGGCTAATCTTATGAGACGTTGGGAATCATCCTTGTCTTGTCCTGCCATATCAAGATGCAGCGGAGATGCGACAAAGGTATTCGTGCCAATCGCCTCTGCTCCGGCATTGATATAGTCTGTATGTATTCCAACAACATCTTCACCGTGTATTTGGTTAGCCAATGCGCTGTTAGGAAGTTGGATGTCCCGTGCAAACAGTTGCGATCCAAACCCACCATCAAATACAATTGGCTTATCATCTTTTAGTCGTTCTTTAAATTCTATCACTTATCTGTTTAACCTTATCAAAAATCTTTAGGCATCGGTTTAAATTGGCACCCCTCAACGAAGACATCAAAGAAATCTGGCGTTGTTTCCAGTTCAATATGTTCTATTTTTTTTACGAATTCTTCAATTTGCGTGCGTTTTTCTCTTGATAGGAGAACCGCTTTTGCACCTGCTAAGGCTGCGTTACCTACCTTTACAATCCTATCTTCTGGAACAGGTGCAAGAAACCCGATGTCAATTGCATCTCTTATGTTAACATAGTTTGCAAACCCGCCAGCCAAATAGAGTTTGCCAATATCTTGTGGCGTGCAACCGAAATGTCTTAGGACGATAAACTGTCCACAGTAATTCGCAGCTTTTGCTTGTGCTAAGTTGCTTGCGTCATCACGTGAGAATGTGATTCCGTGGTCAGGTAATAGGGGTATCACCCGTTGTTTTCTTTCCGCAAATACACCTTTCGGACTCATTTGGTTATGTCTAAGCAATTCTGCAAGTAGAGAAATCAATCCTGATCCGCATAACCCTTGTGGTTCTTCGTTTTCAATTGTTTGGTATGTGATTTTGCCGTTGTGCCATTTTACAGATTCAATGGCACCGGGATATGCTGGCATCCCGTATTCAATTCCGCGACCTTCAAACGCTGGACCTGCGGGACATGAAGCAGCGACCATTCTATCGGCACTCCCTACAACCACTTCGGTATTCGTTCCGACATCCACTAACATGACAATCTCATCTGTGGATTGCATATCTATAGCAACTAAATCTGCAGCAACGTCTGCACCGACATGGCTTGCTATCAAGGGGAGACTGTATACCAGTGCCTTTGGATTAGAGCGGATGCCGAGTCGTCGAGATTTTTCTATGAGTGATGTTGTGGATCGAACACCGTCCATATATTCATGCTCAATGAGAGATTTATACGGCTTTTGTCCGATTGTTTGTACATTCTGTCTGAAGAAGATATCCCGCATCGTTGTGTTCCCTGCGACAACTATTTCGTATATTTCCTGACGCACGAAGTCATACTTATCGCACATATCCATGATCTGACTGTTTAATGCCGCAATAAGAGTTTTCCATAATTCACCTTCATATTTTTCATCATAAGAAATTCGGTGCATGATGTCGCTCCCACCGAAACGTTGCGGATTTTCGAAAGCACTTGCAGAGATTGTCTGTCCATTTTCCAAATCAACCAGATTTACAACAACGGTGGTCGTACCCAGGTCTATCGCCAAACCGTAGATATGTCCACGGAATCTATCAACAGGTTCATTGTCGTAATAGACAATACCATCGCGATGGGTGACCATTGGATTATGTGTTAACAGTGTTTCTTTATCTGCATGCATGTGTTCTGTATTACTGTGCGTGAGGATGCGTGGGGTTCGTCGGAGGGGTACAAATTCGATGTGTTTGTTTATATCTACAACTAAAGATTGACATGCCAGACGATAGTTGTCTTGAAGGAAGGATTCTGCTTCGTTGGGTGGTCTCAGGTTTTCCATGCCTTGTATGATTTCAACGATACACTCATGACACTGTCCTGTACGAAAACATGAGGTAGGCACTTGAACTGCTAAATCATCTGCGTAGTCAAAAACGGTTTTCCCGGGAGATAGTTGATAGACATTACCATCACACGAGATAGTGCCATTTGTTGTATTCTGTGAAGATAATTGTGATTGCGATTCATCTGTTTCCCAAGCGTTCCGATAGTCTAATTTGTCGTCTCCAACGCAAAGTAGTCCTGTACCTTCGTTTATTTTTCGTTGATTTCTACACCCAAATTTCGCGGTACAGTGGTCAAATCTGTTCTTGTAAGGACCTGTGTATTATAAACAAATACGAACACACGAGAAGGAGAGGAATGGAGGAGTTGAAGATAATGAT
>VXOP01000112.1 GCA_009839975.1 Candidatus Poribacteria bacterium | reverse complement strand
CTATATAACAACGCATTAATTATATCATATACAGTTGTAATCTGTCAAATTGGCAATTTTAGGCAATTATGGGTATAAGCCTATATGTTACTGTTGGTTGTCGTTGCTGTAAAGGTGGGGGGCTACCTTGAATAAAGGCAGTGGTGACAAGGGTTAAACACCCTCAACTGAATCTGAGTGGGTACTGCAGTGATGCGAAATTTGTTGCAGCAAAAAAGGGGTTGTGTGGGAAAAAAAATGTGGGAAATAACTAAAATTGGTAGCGTGGACAGATTATGTGAAGGATTTTTGTCATTAATACCCCAGGCCGGTAGGTGCGATTTCCTTATCGCACCGGAACATAAGGAAAACACGAAACCGATAATACCCACAGGCCGGTAGATAGTTTAATTGAAAGAATTCAGTAGTCTGATGTGCAGTGTCGTTCCTTTTCCTTTCCCTTCACTAATTACCCGAATCTGCCCACCTGAGCTGATCACAAAATTTGCACTTGAATGTAGTCCTAATCCACTTCCTTGTGCTTTGGTGGTAAATCCCGCTGAAAAGATTTTATCAACATCTTCAGGATCAAGTCCAATACCGTTATCCGTAATATCAAGGCATAAAAAATCCGCATCGGTGAAAGCACGGAATTGGATACGAGGGGTCTCATAGAGTTTACCCAAATTTGCTGACTCATCAATTGCTTCAATAGAATTCTTGATAATATTAACCAGCATTTGGTGAAATTGACTCTCTTGGGTGAGAATCTCCGTAGGCGCGTTTTCACAGTCAATAACAATTTGAATATTTCGCTTATTTATAGAGTCTTGGAGAATCTTGACAGCATCTGAAATTGCATCCGCAAGGTTTATATCCTTGTGGATCCCACTCGTGTTTTGGTATGAATTCTGAGTACGAATAATATCAACGATATGCCTTGTTCTGTTTTGGATGCGTCCGACTGTTTGTCTCAACTGTTCATCCGCAACTTTGAAATCTTCGGCAAGCGTAAGAAGGAACGGGAGAGCCTTCTGTCCCTGCGGGTGATTCGCAAGGTAGTCTCCCAAGTTATCTTCATGGTATTTCATAGCCTCAGCGAGAGCTGTGAGTCTACTCACAAGTGTGTCGTCTGCAAGCATATTGTAGACAGTATCAATACCTACAGTCACACTGTTAATTGCGTTACCGATATTATGGAGAATAGTATCCACAATCTCTAATCTACCTTGTATAAATGCTTGCGCTATTGCTTCTTGTGATCTGATACGGTCAGTAATGTCGTGAAAGACGAGGACTCCCCCCATCTTATTGCCATCACCGTCCTGGAGCGGTCTACTACTAGCGTTGACATAAGTTCCATCTGACATTTTGTCGTTTTTGATAAAAAGTTCAACGTTATCGGTTGATTCGCCCCGAAAAGCCTGTATCAGTGGCAGGTTATCAAGGGGCCAGGGAGTCACGCCATCAGGATAAAAGAAACTGTATTCTCTCAGCCATTGTTCACGTCGGATTATATCTGTGGATGACTTCGTGGATAGACCTACTATTCGTTCTGCACTTGGATTAAACATGATGATATGACCAGCACTATCAGCAACGACCACCGCATCGCTGATACTATTAAAGACGGATTGCAGGAGTAGAGTCTGAGATGCCAATTCATCATTGGTTGCTATCAATTTTTTCTCTGACGTTATACGATCCGAGATATCGCGAATTATAGAAACCGCACCGTTTACTATACCATCTTCGCCGTATATGGGTCTGGCACTAACACTAATGTCTAATCCATCTGGTAATTGCGGATTCCGAACAAACATGTGGACGTTATCCGCATGCTCACCCTGGAGTGCACCGACGATAGGCATTTCATCAGTAGGATAAACAGTTTCACCATCGGGTTGAAAGAGTCCGAATGTTTCAGATGCTTCGGTGCTGTGAACAAACTCAGGGTCTTGCCCTGCCATTGTCTTCGATCTTTCATTAAACATCACATATCTGCCATCCTTATCCGAGACGACAATGCCGTCGCTGATACTATTGAAAATCGCCTCCATCAAAGCGTTCTGCGTTTGTAATTTGTTGACCGTTGTTTCCAATTGACTTTTCACTGCATTCAGTTGGGTGACATCATGGAAAATGACGACCCCCCCAACTAAACTGCCAGCTTCGTCGTATAAGGGTCTGCCATTGACATTGATAAACACACCATCTGGTCGGTTCTCACTACGAATAAACACCTCAATATTGTCGGCAATTTCTCCTTGTGTGGCTTTGTAAAGTGGGAGTTCAGTAGAGGGAAAAGGTGTAACTTTATCAGGATAAAATGTTCCGTAAATCCTACTCCATTCTTCGGGAGGACTATCAATTGGCCCCTTCCCGACAATTTCCTGGGCTATCGGATTGAAAAATAGGAATTTACCTTCTTTATTCGCAACGATAACACCATCACCGATACTGTTGAAAACAGTATCCATCAACATGTTCTGCTTTTGTAGTTCGTTGACTGTTGTTTCCAATTGCTGTGTAACCCGCTCTAGTTCAGTCGTGTCTCGCATAACGATAACACCACCAATTAAGGTGTTATCTTCATCGTACAAAGGTCTCCCACTAACATTTATAAACACACCAGACGGTCTGTTCTGATTACGCATAAACAGCTTAACATCGTCTGTTTTCTCTCCCCGCATGGCTTTGTAAAGTGGAAGTTCAGTAGAGGGTACCAAGGTGGTTTTATCTGGATAAAATGTGCCGTAAATTTCATTCCATTTTTCAGGGAGTCCCTCGCCTTCATCAGGCCCCATCCCAGAAATTTCTTGTGCTATTGAATTAGCAAGCAGAAACTCACCCTCTGAATTCGTGGCTACCACCCCCTCACTAAGACTGTCAAAAATGGTTTCCATGAGATCGACCTGACTTTTCAGTTTAAGGTTGGCAGCTTTTAACTCGGCATTTTCACGTTTGAGTTCTTCTATTGACATATTCGATTGCATAACGTCCGTTCATTTTGTTGAATTTATCATTATTATACTACAAGTTTGCATCGTTTTCAATTCATGCTTACTTTTACCTAATAAACGTGAGTTTGATAAATGTAGCGCAAACTTTCTAGTTTGCGAAGATGTACCACAAACGGACGGAAAGTTTGTGCTACAATTCATGCATCTCAGATACGAAAATGGTGTGAGTGAACACATCCGAAATGATTTATCAAACTGGCGTTAATAAAGAACATGTTGATAATAGGTGGCAGACATGATAATCTTAAGAGAAATGAGATGTTCAACCTAAGCACAGACAAAGGGTATTTTCTATTCCAATGATGACGAACACCAATATGGACAATACAGAAATACGGAAATCTATACGTTCAGATACCTTAAAATTACGTCAGAGATTATCACTACCTGAACGAGAGAAAAAAAGTACCAAGATCACATCTCATCTTGTTGAATGGATCCAAAATAAGAAAACATCGGATGAGATTTCTTTTCATACAATAATGGTTTATCTTAGTATGAACAGTGAAGTGGTAACCGAAGAACTCATAGACTATCTTTTCAAACATGGAAAACAGGTAATTGCACCTGAAGTTGATACAGAAAACACACAACTGATACCAAGACTTATACAGAATCTGGAGACAGATTTAGAAAAGCACAACTACGGGATGCTGCAACCGAAAAAAGCATGTCCTATAATCCCCCATGACCAGATTACGCTTATCATTGTACCAGGTATAGCATTTGATTTAAAGGGTTATCGTCTCGGCTATGGGAAAGGATTCTACGACCGTTTTCTCCCCGCTTGTCATAACGCAATTACAATCGGTATAGCATTTCAGGTGCAAATCGTTGAGGACACATTCCCGCAACCGTGGGATGTTCCAGTACAGCACATTTTCACGGAGAATGGGATGGTTTGATAGATTAATCCGTCACACTGATGAACGGTTTCAACTTCTCCAGAGTCTTTTCCCCAATCCCTTTCACCTCGGTCAACTTCTCAACTGAAGAGAATTTGCCGTGCTTCTCACGATATTCAACAATCCTCAGTGCCATTGTTTCACCTATACTCGGCAGGCTTTGGAATTCCTTTGCCGATGCAACATTAATATTAAGAAGCAACGGTCGATTCTCTGTTAGGGAATGTTCCTTTTTAGTTGCAAGGTCATCATCAGGGACAGCGATTAAATCAGGTGTACCCAGGAATAGTGCAGGATGAAAACGTCGCAGTCCCCAGAATGCTGATCCTATGAGAATCACCACAATTAGAAAGACAACTGCACGCCAATAGTGTTTCTCAATCACACCATCAATTTTATCGGACATTGAAGTTGCTCCTTAGACCTTCCATATCGGTTCTGGCATCTGAGAACGGTGATTAACGACTCGAGCAAATACAAAAAGCAGGTCAGATAACCGGTTTAGGCAACGAATTATCTCAGGATTTATATCTGCTTCATGAGATAGACGAACAACACACCGTTCTCCTCTGCGACATACTGCGCGGGCAACGTGTAAGAGAGCACCTGCTGTACCGCCTCCCGGTAGAATAAAATTGGTTAAGGGTGGTAATTCATCTGAGAGTCTATCAATTGCATTCTCCATTTCTGAAGTGAATTCATCTGAGATGCGTATTTCAGTTGACTTTGTGTGGGAATCAGGTGTTGCTAAATCTGCACCAACAGCGAAAAGATGGTTTTGAACACGATTCATCAGTTCTGACAGGTCTGCATCCTGAATTTGCGTCTGGGCATACCCAATATAGGCATTGAGTTCGTCCACAGTTCCGATTGCTTCAATCAGCAATGCGTCTTTTGGAATTCTCTTTCCGCCGTATAATGCTGTTTCACCAGAGTCGCCGAATTTTGTATAGATTTTAATGATGTCTTTTGCTTATATTAAATTTTATAATTTATGAGACAATTAACACAATACAAAGATGAACAAGAATATAAAGATTAGGGGCGATGTATAAAAGTAAGTTCGTAACTGGTATTAATTCTAAAGTTCACTATATTTACATCTTAGGTATTGTTCTTCGCGTTTTCGGCACGTTGTTTATATGCAGCCGCACCTGCTGAAATCCATCCTCCGACACCGACCAGTAGAAACTGCACCCCAGCCTTTACGTATTTCTCAACGGTATCATCCAGAGCCAATGTACCCGCAACCCGTCCTGCTTCCTGTATACTTGCCAATGCATCATCAATTGTGTTTTGCACGTCAGGATGCTGATGATTGCCGATGTATCCCATTGAAGCGGCTAAATCTGAAGGTGCGACGAAGAACACATCTATATGCTCAACTGTAAGTATCTCATCTAAGTTGTTGATTGCAGCTATATCTTCTATAAGCACGACCAATAGGGTTTGAGAATTTGCTGTGGTAAAATAGTTGTTAACACCGTAACCTTGACGGCTTGTGAACATCCCGCGATGTCCGATGGGTGCGAACTTCCCACCGTCAACGACGTTTTGGGCTTCTGCTTTTGTATTCACATGTGGAACGACAATACCCATTGCACCACAATCTAATGTGCGGTATATCAGTGCTTGATCGTTACGATTGACCCTGACAACTGAAGTCATCCCCCATAAATCGCATGCGCGTGTAAGATTACCAAGGTTGGTCGCATCAACATTTCCGTGTTCACCCTCTAACCAGACACCATCAAAACCGTTGGGACCGAAGGCATCTATATCATCAGCGTTTGTAAGTCCCCCTACAACATACGCGACATCGCCATTCGCTAATTTCTGTTTTATCCGATTTGTTCTTATTTCCATAGTGTGTCTCTTCTCACGTTACCTAATTATGTTTCTCCAGGAATTCTTCTGGCAATATTTCATGCACAGTGTCAATTACTAAATCTTCTACTCCCGGCGCAAACTGTGTTGGTTGTCCGAAGTAAATCATCGCGCCACCACCTTCATATCCCCCTTCTGCTAATACCCGTTCCGATGGGATATATCCGGGGAATGCATTGGCATAAGCACCGACCCATAACCTTGTCGCATCATACGCACGTTTCAATCGTAATGAGAAGTCTACCACGACCTCACTGGCAAGAAAAACAATAGCCAACGTATCACCAAAAACCCAGGCTTGTATAGGATAGGAGATATCCGTTTTGATGGATTGTCCTTGTTGAAGCATTTCAAGATGTTTTTTTGCATGGTATCCGATTGCACCGCCTTGTGCTTCACGTTCCTGCCACTCCTCCCGTGTTGGTATTTTATCAAACGGTAAGTTGACTCGCTGAAACATGCTTTCTGGTCTATTGGTAATGTCAACTGCGTCTCGTTGAAGTTGATGTGAGACTTCGTGTGCCAGTGCTTGTCCGTGTTCTTTAGCATAAGCGAGACGTGTTTCAAATACCTCTTCCCGATTACTTAGATGACCTTCTGGCATTGGACGCATCCGTGATTCAGGATTGGCATCGGCACCGCATCCAATAGTAATTATCGCAGTTGCAGAGGGATGCTCTTTCTCAATTGCTTCCTGTGCGAATCCTGCCCAGTCTCCGCAGATATGGTTATCTGCCCCAGCTAATGTTGTGCAATGGCACGCATAACTTACCCAGACCGCATACAATTCACCATCCGCATCGGTAATCTTCATGACGGGTAATGCATGATCCACTGGACCCCCTTCTGTTCGTCTGTTCTTTGCAAAAGTCAGTTCACCGATATTCCATGCCAACCGACACGGTTTTCGTCTTGTCAGTGCCTCCATCGTGACGGCTTCCATCCAGTTTACGAGATGTTGCGTGTAACGATCTATGACTTCCTGTTCTTCTGGAGAAATATCTGCACTAAAGATAAAGGATGCTGCGTTTGTCAAGCACGGAGCACTATGCGTGTGTGTGAAACATGCAACGAAATTCTCTCGTGGAATACCTGCCTTCTGTTCAAGACGATGAGATACCTCCTCCGTAAATTCGTCGGGTAGTCCGCAGTTTTCAACGGTTACCATGACAACAGGCCCCGCGTCATCGTTACCGATAACAAGTGCCTTGGCATATATACGTTGTATGATCCCCTCGGATACTGTACGACGACTACCGTATCCATTTAGACGAATAGGGTAATCGGGGGTGATGTCAATTTGTGCAACACCGACATCCACGAGTTCTTCTCTGTCTGCCATAGACATTTCCTCCAATGTGAAATACCATTGTTATACATTTATATCTGTCTCAATTGCTTCTTATGTATTCTAAGGTCTTTCACTTTACATGTCAACTTTTTTCTAATCAGAACTTACGCATCGAAATCCTCGGAATACGCTTGCATAATCCGGCGGTCCCCAGTTTCGGTATGTGACGCGTAGAAACACACCATTATCGCTCCAGCATCCGCCTCTTAGCACTCGATCTTTCTTCTTCACAACTCTGAAGTTGTTGATTACCGCATCGCGTTTACCATCTGAAATTGGGTTTTCACGGGGAGACCGTGCGTAGAAGTCTTTTACGTATGCATCAAGACACCATTCAGAGACATTCCCAGCCATATCGTATAAACCATATCCATTAGGTTCATATTGTCCAACAGCGATTGGATAATTGATATGTCGTGCGTAGTTCGCACGGTCTGCATCAATCGTATCACCCCACGGATATGTCTTGTTAACAAGACCCCCGCGTGCTGCTTTTTCCCATTCTGCTTCTGTCGGCAACCGTTTTCCTGCCCACTCAGCATAAGCCATCGCAGCATACCAACTGACATAAATGACAGGATAGTTTGCTTCTCCTTCTGGATAGTTATTCCCATCCCAGAGTCTGAGATAATAACTGTCGTGATATTCATCTGGAATGTTATGTTTTTGCCAATGTGGATTTTCGTCTATGAAAACTTTGTATTGTGCGTTTGTCACCTCGTAGATGTCCATATAGAACGCGTCTATATAGACAGTATGCGCAGGTCGTTCATTGACATGCTGATCATTACTTCCCATTACAAATTCGCCTGCAGGTATCAGCACCATACCATCAGGAACATTACTGACAGACGGAATATTACTTACAGACGGAATCTGTCGTGTGCTACAGCTGCACAAAATGCTAAGGATCAGCACATATACGATTCTTGTTTGAAGCATGAAAACAACTCCTTTCATGGTAGGATTAACGTTTGTTTATTCAAAGAACCGAAGCTTTCCGTCTTTGACGATCATAATTATCTGATCATAGAGTGCGTCTCCGTTAGGATCAAAAGAAAACTTACCTGACTTTCCCAAAATCGTTGGAAAATCTGTCGTTTGGGCAAGCGCGTCTCGAATAAGGGTCGCATCTGTAGATTGTGCTATCTTAATCGCATTTGTGAGTATATTGAGGGTTGCATACGACTGTGCAGCCCAAGGTTCCGGCGAAATATCATATTTTTCTTGATACTTTTTAACAAATGTTTGGTTTCCGGGTGCTTCCGACATAAGTGACCATCCGATAAAACCTATTGCACCTTCGGCAGCATCCCCAGCCTTTTGGACTTCATTGGCAGTGAGGTCCGGTACAATAA
>VXOP01000050.1 GCA_009839975.1 Candidatus Poribacteria bacterium | reverse complement strand
AAAGAAGTGCAATGGACACATTTGCACGGAAATATATAGGTTAATTCTATCGGAAATTTATACCATTTCTGGTGGATTTTCCATCATTACAGACTTTTAAAGATGAAACGGAGAACAGCACAATCTGGCAGATTGTGCTACAATAAAAAAACCGTGGGGACACTATGAAAGCATACCCACGGTAAATTTCGGTTTATCTATCGTATTCTAAATAATCGTACTTCGGTTGTTTTCCCTCAGCAGGCATCTGACCTTCCATCGGTATTTTTCGTTCAGGAGTTTCATTCTGTTTCACACGGGGACCTAATTTATACGTCTGCACACGCAAAATCGGATAGGGACCATCAAAACCTACAACCTTACCTTCCATTTCGATTTCCCTATTGTTATTTGCAAGATCAGTCCTTAACTGATCAAATTCTGGAGAGTGTGTAAAGACGAATTTCTGACCGTCCTTTGTTGCTCTGAATGCATGATGTATCTCTGAGGTCTGGGGTCTCCAACGTGCCCATGCGGGGACATCACGTATATTACTTCGTCCATAAGCCGGATGTGCGAACATCGTTCCTGTGACTGTCGCCTCAGTTTTAAGTAAACGGACTTGACTGATCCCGTGCCGTCCACGGTAACGAGAATCCTTCAACTGCCGCATTATATCGTACACATCAAAGATGTGAGATTCAGTATACTTTGAATCACCACTCCTCGGTTTTAACTCAACGACGGTAGAGAAGAGTCTTTTTTTACCATTTTTGTCTACAGGTGTACTGAAAGTAATATCTTTCGCATCAACCCATGGAGACAACAATCTCTTTAACTTAATGGCATCGGAACCGCTAATGACGTCAGAAATCTCTACTTTTAGGGTCTTCAATTCTGCCATACTCACGGTGCAAAATCCAACTACCAATAACAACATGAGCATAACACAGAATATAGGGATGGAATTTATTGATCTCATAATGTCCTCCTCACTTTAATTGTTAAGCACTACATCTGTTATGACTATTATACACCATTTACCTGGATAGTTGCAAGAATCATTTCAACGATGTTCCCAGGCCGGTAGGTGCGATTTCCGTATCGCACCAGCACTATGCCTAATTTTTTAGGACGATGATTTTGTCTCTTCTACGAACCACAACGCCTCATCCATTCTTGCCTCTATCTCTGACAGTTCAGGTTCCCGATTTGCAAACTTAACCGTATCACAATTGGCGAAGAATTGCTGAATACGCTTAATGTCCGAATCTCCAACTTCTTTAATCGACAACTGCTGCAACAGATGCGTAGATGTCAACGCTAATGCGGGAATACGATAGCGTAACGCTATGTATTCACGTAGAATATAGGAGATACGTGTATGATATGTTTCCATATCACATTGTGCATCCTTAAGGTTATTTAACTGTTCAAACGCAATTTCATGGGGAGGGTTTACAACTATTTCTTCGGTAGTGGGTATTTCATCATGTTGTTGTCGTTTTCGAACATACACCCAGATCGCTCCAGAAACAGCGAGAAGTATCGTCAAACCGATCAGAATGAAAGGTAATGGATTTACTGGAATATCTATTGGTGGTTTAATGTCACGTAGATTCTGCAAAGTCAAGGGGCTCTGCAAATGGAATTGTGGGAAGAAGGACATGATGCTACGATGGATACGTCAAGGATTTGATCACTATTGACTTTGGTGAGGTAGGACAAGCATATTGACAGACTCCACATCCTGTGCATCCTGTGTCAAGGATTTCTATTAACCCATCTATGGAGAGTTTAATCGCATCTTCACCAATTGGACAACTGTCTACACAATAGGTGCAGTCCACAGAATTCGCGCGTAGACACGTTTCAGCATGGAAGATTGCGATACCCATTCTAATATCTTCAGCAAAGACAGTTTGTAGCGCGCCACTTGGACAGACATACATGCAGGCTAACGAATCGCAGATCACGCAAGGCTGATAATCAGGGTCAATATAGGGTGTGTTAGCGAGGTTAGTATCTCGACTCTGTATCGGTTGTATAGCATCTGCAGGACAGTTTTTGACGCAGTTGCCACAACGGTGACATGTCTCCAAAAACTCAGTTTCAGACAAAGCACCAGGGGGACGTAGTATTTCACCTGTCGGTTTATCTTTGAAAACATCATCACCAATCCTGTCATCAATAAAATTTGCCACAGGTTTTATGATCTGATTCAATGCTTCCTTAAAAAAGTCCCGTCTTCCTGTTTCGTCAGACATAGATAGTTTTTTGTGTAAATAGTTAGAGGTGCGATGTGGAAGAGACTTATTGCTTCGTCTTATTTTCGTCTTTTGAGGATGTTGAAGTCTGCTGTGCAAAATTATCTTTTGGAATACGATAGCAACATCTATGGCTGTCCCGCATCAGGTGTTCTTCACGATAGACCTTGGTTCCCAATGATTGTCTGAAAAGTGCCAACTCAATTTCACACACGTGTGGATACTCGCGCGCAATTGCGGCGATAGGACAATTATGCTCAATCAAGATATAATCTGTATCTTCTTCATCAAACCGTGCCATATACCCTTCTTCATCGCGAATTTGTGCAAGTTCTTTAATACGTTCTAATAGGTTTTTACCTGCCAGTCGTTGTTCGTAGGTTTGCAGCTGCGATTTCATGCGGCTTCGAAAAACCTTATTGATGAATCCAGGACCGTTGAATTTTGCGACTTCTTGCATCAGGTCAACAGCAAAGTTAGCATAAGTGGTAGGGAAGAGACTGTTCGCTTCATCTGTTAGGGAGTAAAGGTGATGCGGACGACCCCGTTCCTGCTTTTCACTTTGATATGCAACTAAACCTTCATCCTCAAGGATAGCGAGATGTTGTCTAACCCCCATAGCACTGATATGCAAAGCTTCTGTAAGTTGACTAACAGTCATACTGCAACGCATCTTGAGTAGTTGCAGGATTCGCATACGAGTTTCGCTCATTTCACAATTCATGTGCCTGTCCCTTTTCTTACGGATAAAGAGTTAAGGTGTATTATACCATGTCCTTGTGTAGATTTCAAGTAATTTCTATTTTCGCTTCTGAACCAGGTTTTTCAGGATTATAGGATTTTCAGGATAAGAGGTATTTGGTGAGTATCAAACGCGTATGGTAGAATTCATTACAGACTTTGATGCCCAAGTTTTATCCCTGTGAGTACTAAAAGGCATTCATACCGTTGATTTAGTTAAATGTAAACACCAACAAAACATACTATTAACTGGCAAAAGGTGTATACTTAACCATAAGTCCTAATTCAGACAAGTAACCATAATTTACGCACTCAATCACTGAATCATTAATTATAACTTTACACAGATATAGAAAATCTGTATAATACATAAATACACGTGAGGAAAGGAAAATTTAGTGAGACAGAACATAATCCTATTCATACTATGTGTTTCAGTCATTATAAACGTTACAGGGTGTTCAGTAACAAGGTTCACAGAAACTCGACTCGGACAGGGACTAAAAAAAGCAAATAAAACTAAATTCAAACTTGATTTCCAATTTGATTATAATGCATCAGATAAGAGTTTTAATCTAGCCTTAGCACATCAACCCTATAGCATATATAAACCTCGAATCACACTAATAGATCTAGGGGCAGGTCTTGCCGCAGTTGGCATCTGGACTATGGTGTTTTACGACAACTGGGATCACGATAACACATTTGACTTTACTGACGATACATTTGACTGGTACGATTCAGAATGGTGGGAAAAGGCAGTATTGATTGGCGTTCCTGCTGATATCCTACTTTATTGGACTTTCGCATATCCGTTTGACCGAAAATCAATTAAAATGCCAAAACAACTACTAACTAATCATCCATATCGAATTGTCCTTCCTGATCACGGATACAAAGGAGTTGATTACACTACAACAACCGGTGAGGAACAGATAAGGATAAAGGAATTTCTATCTCAACTTGGTAATACATCATATCTCAGAGGTCTTGATTCACTGAAATTTAGATCTATCACGGATATAAGCGGAAAACAACATAGAAGAAACTACACTGTCTCACCTTTCTTTTTTCCGAATGGAAACGGACCTGACCCTCTACCTAAGCTCAAAATACAGACAAAATGGACTAAAAACCCAATTCGAGCAGGTGAAAAAGCAATCTTGCAAATCACAGTGAAAAATACTGGGGATACCTTGCTTAGAGATCTTGTTGTCACAACATCAAGTGACAATCCAAATTTTAATAATTGGGAACACGATTTTGGAAATATCCAGCGCAGTGAATCCAGAACACAAGCAATAAGTTTTAGTTCTGATACTGGAATTTTTTCAGACAATGTTACTGTCATATTGTATTTTAAGGCACATATAGGTAATGTAGGTCAAGTATTCACAGAAGCACTTGACATTTCACGGTAATACTGATCTTTTAAGAAAACTCTTGATTTAGTCTTCTAGACAGATATAATAATTAACTATGAAAACTCGAAAAACAACTCTTATTTTTTCCATCTTCTTGATATATTTGCTCAGCACAAATATATCATACACACAGACATTCAATTATAACCTCCCTTCTGGCGCAATTAAACGATTTGAACAAGGTGTTGCTGTATACGCTGTCGCTTTCTCTCCCGATGGAAGTTTACTTGCAAGCGGTGGAAATAATAATAGAGTTGTTCTATGGAATATTGGGAATCAAATGGAACCTAAAGTCTTCAGAGGACATACCAAATCAGTGATGTCAGTTGTGTTTTCTCCCGATGGACAATTGCTTGCATCAGCAAGTCATGATGGCTATGTGAGATTGTGGAATGTTTCTTCAAAACGGACTCTTCAACCACTTTTTCATGATGGTTGGGTTAGATCGGTAGCTTTTTCCCCTGATGGTAAAATACTCGTAAGTGGAGGTGGAGATCAAATTGGCTCTATTACGTTATGGGATCCATCCAATAATAACCGCATTGTGGATTTCCCTGGACACCGAGACATTGTCGAATCAATTGAGTTTTCTCCCAATGGACAGATGCTTGTTTCAACAAGTCGTGATAGAACTGTCAAACTCTGGGATGTCGCCAGTCAAAGGGTGCTCAGAAGTCTAACGGAACATCGTAATGTAGTATATGCTGTTGCTTTTTCACCTAATAATGATATGTTTGCCACCAGCAGTAATGACTATACTATCAAGTTTTGGAAGACATCTTCAGGAGCAATCCTTGAGGATTTTAGAATATCTGGAAGCGGTAATACCCGAGCTTTATCATTAGCGTTCTCCCCTGATGGAAAGTATCTCGCTTATGCATGTACCGACTACACCGTTAGACTGTGGAATGTTACTGAACGAAAAGAGACAAAACTCAGAGGACATGATGGGGTTGTAACCTCTGTAGCGTTTTCACCTGATGGCAAGACACTTGCAAGTGGCAGCCATGATCGCACTATCATACTATGGAAACTTTCTCATTTCAATATTCATCCATCTAATTCTATAGATGAACCCAATCCCATACATGTTCAAATTCCAGAACCTGAACCTGTCAACGTTTTGGTGGACACATCACCTCCTGATATAACTATCCTCTCACCTAGCACGGGTGTTGTCCCTGTAGATACTTACGAGTTACCTATTCGGGGTGAAGTTACCACAAAAAGTAGTATTGGGGAAATTAGAGTCAATGGGAAAGAAGTATGGCTGTCGGCAGAAGGCATATTCACTACAACAGTTCCAATATCTGGTGGAGAGAATGAAATTAAAGTAACTGCAACGGACATAAACAACAACATGGGTACAAAGCGGATTACGGTTGAACGTCTCGGTCCCATTGATTATGATCCGCCAATCATTACTTTTGATGAAACTTATCAAGACCAACAGCCGAAGAATTCGGAATTAACTATTTCGGGTAAAATCACTGACAATAATCCTATAGGTGTTGTCAAAGTTAATGATAAAATAGTAACAGTCGGGTCAGAAGGAAAATTTGCTGCTAATGTCTTATTAAGAAGGGGAAGGAATACAATCCGTGTTACTGCCACAGACACACATGGCAATCTGTGTACAGATCTATTTACTATTTCGGTTCCGAATCCTCCACCTATAATCCGTATCCTCACACCCAATAATCTTGGATCAACGGTTAATGTAGTGCGTGGTTTACAACCAATCATCACGATAAAAGATGCTTCAACTAATGTCTCCGCTGAAGTTGAAGACGATGATGGTATTTCTAAAGTCACGGTTAACGGAAACAGAGTAGAAGTCCGAGGAAATTACATCAGTAAGACGGTTCATCTCAACTATGGGGAGAATACTATTCTTGTAACAGCAACAGACACACTAAACAAACAAGCTGAAAAGGAAATAACAATCTATCGTCCTGAACCAATAAGGAAGGACTATGCCTTGCTGTTCGCTGTAGAAGATTATGAACACTGGCCTAAACTTCGTCACCCAATTTCCGATGCAGAAAAAATACAGCGTGCCTTAGAGAGTATATACGGTTTTAAATCTGAAATAATCAAAAATCCTACGAAAGAAGACATTTATAGATCAATCCGCAAGTACGCAGAAAAGTCTTACAATGATGAAGATCAACTGTTTATATTCTTCGCGGGGCATGGACACTTTCATGAAACATTCAGAGAAGGAAACCTTGTTGCAAAAGACACAAAATTGCCAAACGATGACACTGAAATGCTTACCTATGTTTCACATTCAAGAATCCGCGATATTATTGATAGGATGAACTGTAAGCATATCTTTTTAGTGATGGATACCTGCTACAGTGGAACATTCGATCGTGAAATTGCCATGCGGGGTAGCACAGAGGATGTATCTAAACAGCAGCTAAGAGATGATGATATTAAACGAATATTGAAAAACACGACCCGCTGGTATTTGACTTCAGGACAGAATGAGCGAGTGCCCGATGTTTCGAAGTTTGTCAGGCAACTGCTTTATGCCTTGCAAAGTATGGGCGGTGAAGACAGAGTTCTGACCATTGAAGAAGTTTTAAGCTATATGAAACAACTTAGACAACCCACTCCGAAATCAAGCGAATTTGGAAGTAACGAGAGTGGTAGTGATTTCTTGTTTTTTGCCAAATAAACCTAAATGTAACATTAGGAGGGTTAACCTATGAGAAGACTGCTTTTTATATCTATTTTTATGTTTTCTACGATTTTTACCTCAATCGCAACTAGCAACGGTGTCTATCCTGATTGGATTTTGCCTGATCTGAGAGAATATCCAATTGAAACGTACCTCTTTGATGTAGGAAGAAGCAATATTGAAAATAAAGAAGAAGCATATAAAGAAGCTATTGCTAAAGCCCATAGAAAAATTGCTGAAAAAATCTTAAGAAAGGTTGATATAATCATTCGAATCAACAGAAATAATCCAGAACATTATTTGGTACAAGAACACTATAGTACAGTATTGGAAGATTATTGCACAAGACGGCAAGCAAATCCAGCACTTAAGATAAAGAACTTATTAAAACGTAACCTTTCGGTGGAAGCAGCGCGTCCAGAACAGGATACCGAGACCTTTGCACTCGTATATATCACGCGGGACAGACTCAGGGAAATCTACGCTAACCATGCATTAAACCTACAGAATGAAATCAGAGACAAGTTAAATATAGCTCAAGCTGCCGAGAGAGCCTTAAACATCAACACTGCCGTAAGAAGTTATCTGCAAACCTATCCGCTCTATGAAGCATTAAAGGAAGCAGAGATTATCCAGATTGGTGCAGAATTTAATCCTAATTTTGAAAACTCGTTCAGGCGATTAGCAAGAGCAGCAACCGAGAACCGTGAAAACCTATGGTCACATAGAATGGTAATTAAACGCGTAGAAGAACTTCAGGGAACAGTCATTGTCAATTATAACGACATATTTAAGAGTGTGATAAATCAACTTGCAGTGCAAGTCACAAATCCGAATGGCAGTGTTTTGGTACAGCCTTTGATTTATCAAGATTCTGAGATGATCAGTCCTATCACACTGGAGTTTACACAAGCGATGCGGGAAGGTCTTCCGTGGGCAATTGTTGACTCTGCGCGTCAATTTGATCAGAACACGATTGGAAACTACGAAATCAGTAGAGAAAGACCGAATTGGCGTCTTAGTCCTTCCTTCTGGATTAACGGTGAAGAAATTACGATCCGAGCAACATTACGTAATGTAACTAACGGAGACTTTCTCGCAAGTGCTATCGTGAAAGTGATGAGGACACAACTGCGCGAATCACATCCCTATAAACCCCGAGGATATGAGCGAGCTAGAAACGAAAAAGAAGCTTTTAATCCACGTTATTTTGTTAGAGAAACTTCACGCGGTAATGGTGAAACAATCGTAGAACACGCCTTTTCTCCAGTTGGGGGACTAAAAGTTGATGTTAAGACAGGAGAAGGTCGGAGTGACTTGTATTATACAGAAGGGGACACGGTAAAAATCTTCGCAATAAGTAGTTTTAGGCTTGCAATAAGTTGATTTTGCCTTGAATATATAG